>JAFEAQ010000005.1 GCA_018266295.1 Bdellovibrionales bacterium
ACGGGCCAGCGGCGGCTCGGGGGTTCAAGTCCCTCCACCGGAGCCAACAAAAAAGCCGCCTTAGGGCGGCTTGGTTGGCTCCGGTGGAGGGACTTGAACCCCCGACATCCTGATTAACAGTGGTGGCCGAGGATTGTGAGATTCCTCAATCGGGACTGGGGATTCGAGGCAAATCGGAGGGGTCATGCCACCTGTTTTGCCACCGCTCCTCTCCAGAACGATGGCACTTGGAGGGGACCGCCTAAGGATCTGCCATGGATGTGAGCTGGGTTATTTCTTTTTGGCGGCCTTCTTCTTGGGTGCTGCCTTCTTCTTGGGTGCAGACTTTGTCGCAGTCTTCTTGGCGGCCTTTTTAGCAGCTTTCTTGTGTCCAATCCCGTTGGTCATTCCACGCCTCAATTGAAAAGTTTGACTGTAGCTTCGCAGTATTTCCGGTAGGAGTCACGGGCTGACCAGAAAAGGCAGACGCCAACGATTAGGAGCGCGGCGCAACTCCACCAGCTAAGGAGTGGATTGCTGTCCCCGCACAGCCTCGCAACAAGGAGCAATAGGAGTGCGATGAGGGAGTTGGAATAGAATTGGTAGTATCGGTAGAACCCTTCAATCAAGGTGTTGAGCGCCTCTCGCTTCTGATCATCCATTTTGTCCCACTGAATACTGGGCTGACTGACCTTCCATCCCCGCATGAGCTTGCTATGAAGCAAGCGATCTATCAGCAATGCCCTGATACCACTAATGACAATCCCGAGAGCGATCGAGCCGAGTAGAACGAACAGGAAAACCCCAACCCCTTGATCTTCCTTCGAGGCCGCTTGAAGCCAATCCGAGGCCATTGGCGAAAAGTAGCTCAGCGCGACGAACCCCAAAAACCCAGGGGCAACGAATGCGATCGCAAGGCCGAAATTTTGTGGGGCGGATTTGGTTTCTGACATCCACTACTCCAGTATCTTGGCCAAGAGGTCGACGAGGCGGGGTTGGCTGATTCACTCATCCCAGATCTAGGGGGTTTCCAGCACCGGGATGTTCTAGTACGGACAACAGGCAGTAGGTCGGTCTCCCGCCGCGAGGCCTTCCAGCTTGGCGCTTGTGTTGGATGAGAAAGGTTGCAAGACAGGGCTTCTCTGCCCAATCCCTTAGCAATTCATGTGGGTCCAGATCTGAGCTAATGGACGCCTCGATTACCTTCCGCCCGTCTGGTACGAACTCGACCTTTCGGCTCACCGTGAAGACTCCCGCAAGCACGCCGAGCATTGGAACCGTGTCTGAGGCGAGCTTGACCCTTTTGACCCAACTTGAGGCAGCCGCCACATCTTTGGCGTCAAACGCTGTATCTCGATCCTCAGTCCTCATTCTAAAAGTTGCATTGGCTCCATCGACGACTTCGAGAAATTCTTTGATAGCTTGCGCGGTTCCCCCATCTAGGGTCCGCATCCGTTCCATAAAGCCCGCATCATCGCCCGCCCTGGCCAAGTCCAAAGTCGATTGAACCTCCTCCATTGCTTGCAAGAGGTGGCTTGGGCCTTGGAGAAGTCCCTCTTCAGGTACGATCTCTTCGAGTACAAATCCGAACGATCCGCGGGCAATGTCCACAATCGCCAGAGGGTGCGGTGGCGCTAGGGATCTCTGTGAATTTGCCCTAGCCAATGCCGCCCCGCGCCTATGGATCGCACGCTGGAACCCTTCGGAAGCCTGCAAACCAAAATCTGCTTCGATTCCACGAGTCCCAAGCACCGGCGTCCCTTTAAAAGTCAGCTCCACTTGAGCTTTCCCGGTAATGGGCGATTCGAGGTCATCCAGCTCGCTCTGAAGGCTGTCTCGAAGAGCTTTCAAATTGAACTGTTCTAAAAATCCAAGGCCCCCCTTGGCCAAGCGTTGATCAATGGAATTCAGCTTTCCTTTGATGGCGGCCTTATTCCTGATCTTCATCGGAGCCCCCAATCAGGATTGCATCTTCGTCCTCTTCGAGTGATATCTGAATGAAACCCTTCCATTCTTTGGAACGGGTATGACCGAAAAGCCCAATCCAGTACGCTGCCCCAGACGGTTCAACAAAACCATCAGCATTCGCAATATCGAAATAGACATCGCATAGATAGGTCTTCTTTGCGTCGTTTCCAACTGGAAGGTCCTTGAGAGCCTCCTCTAGCCACCCCATCGAGGTCAGGTCGGGTGCCGTAACCCAGGTGACCACATCTAAGTCGGCTGGTGCTCTACCTCGACGGTACTCGTGTTCCAGAAAGCTCCCGTCTATCCATTGGGCGCCATGAAGGCCGCGTCGCTTCAACTCCCTTCTTAGGTCAAGGAAGCCACTTAAGATTTTCCGGCGCTGGTCTGAATATCCAGTGAGGTCTACAAATTCCTGAAGTGACATCAGGTATGGACTACACCCCGTACGAGAACTTGGCCAGTCCGAGTCCGTGGGTGGTAGGAGACCCGTATCTAGTAGAAGATCTCGAAGGTCCATGATTTGTCCGGGGTCGGTAGGAGAGGGGCTGCACCGCAGCGTAGAAGGAATCCTTGGCTGAGTGAACCCAACTATTTCTCCACCACGACCCAGACTGCCTGGCCGTCCTTAGCCGCGCGACGGAGTAGGGCGATGGCTTCTTCAACCGGAATGGATTGCCGGTCAGCCGAGGTCAAGCTGACCTCCCAGATCTCGCCGGGCACCGGCGGAGGCAGGGGAACCTGACGGTTCAGGTCTCGCTCATCAACCCCCACAGCCCACCTCAAAGGCAGGTCCGGGAGCTTGAACCCTTTGCCCTTCAGTAGAGCTTCCGAGCTGATGCCGAACACACGCGTGAGCTGGCGGAGGACCGGCTTCGTTGGTTTGGCGATACCTCGTTCCCACGCGGACACGGCCTGCTGGGGAACTCCTAGGGCGTCTCCCAACGCTGCCTGGGTCCATTTCAGGTGAATCCGGAGCCGCTTGATCCGGCGGGCCATATCCATGTCCTGTGGCCTCGGTGCCGTCCACCGGCCCGGTACCTTTCGAGGCCCGCGGCTCATGGCAGGCCACGCCAGCGATGGGCACAACGACATTGTATGCCCGTCTTCTTTCGCTGCCTCTCTGATCTGAGGCATCGAACAGGGGGGGCAAGCATGGAATGACTTTAGCCCAGGTCGGGGATGGACGGCTCCATGGGTGGCTATTGGGATTCACAATGTCATTGTATCACCCTAGAATCCAGCCTGTCCCCTCAGGCAACCATGGTCATCAGTGGTCAATCACAAAAGGAGAACCAAGTGAGTCAAGCCAAGGCCTTCTTTCGGCCCACCGCCCTCTCATTGATCCTGGTCCCGGGTTTGGTGGCTCAGGTTCCGGCGAGCACCCCGGCGCCTACGACGGACCACGATGCCGCGATCGTGCTTCGGTCCGTCAGGCAGGCAGATTCGATCCTGAAGCAGGATGGGATGCTTGGGCTCAGAACCTTCGTCGAGAACATGCAGGAGAAGGCGGCATCTGGCGACCGGGACAAGCTCATTGAGTTCATGTCCTACAACCTCTTCGGAACAATTCTGGATGAAGGGATGTCGAAGAACTTCGGTACGCCGCCAAACGAATTCTTTGCCCCTACGGCAATGGAGGCGCGTATCGATGCAGTCCTGCCGAAGAACAGCACGCCGCCTGATCAGAGGGTTCCTCTCTATAAATACTGCATCGCAGAAGTAAGGAAGGACATGAACAAGCTCAATAACGCGCAGAAGTGATAGGTGACTTGGAGGAATCCCATGGGGAACTATCTCGTCCTTGAGGGGGCCGAAATCCTGGAGGCCCAAGGTTGGGGCGGAACGCCGGGAGGCACCTTCTCCATCCAGTTCGAGGACACCGGGTGTTTGTCGGTGTACAAGCAGGGCATTTTCGGGTCCAAGAAGCTGATCTCGATGGGGTTCTGGTACCTGGAAATTGTTGTCGGGACCGTGGGTATCCAGACAGGTGGTGGTTTCGTGGGAGGGGGCTTCGGTGTTGCGGGCGCCGTAAGAGGCATAGCGGCAGCGTCGCTCCTCAATGCTCTGACAACCAAGAACTCGGAGTACGCCGTTCTCACAACCTTTCTGACCGAGCCGAATGGCACTGAGAAGATGTGTGCCTTTGGGTTCAAACACAAACGCGAATCACTTCTACGGGATGAGCTGGCAGAAGT
>JAFEAQ010000006.1:300000-382416 GCA_018266295.1 Bdellovibrionales bacterium
ATTACACTCGCGCAGGTCTTCGTATGAACTCATTGGGAAAACCAATCAGTGGCAAAAAAGATTTCGAAATGATGGCGCTGTCTGTGTCTATCGTAAATGCTTGCCCGGTGTGCGTTGCAAGCCACGAAAAAGCGGTTCGCAGTCATGACGTGTCTGCTGATAAAGTTCACGATCTTGCCCGCCTTGCTGCCGTGGCAAAAGGTCTGACAAGCTTGAAAAAAGCAATGACGCTTTAATCGCTGTTCGCCCCTGTTCCTCCAAGCCGGTGGTCTGCTGAAGACGCCGGCTTTTTTTTTCATATCGTTAGTGCGCGTGACGATTGGTGAAGGCGTTTTTAATAAGCCCGACGACAATCATAATGATCGCCCCACCGACACCCGAGCCAATAATATTCGTCAGAACGCCGTACAAAGTTTCCGGATGAGCCATCAGCATATTTGTGACAGGCCCACCGATCGCGCCACCAATCAAGCCGGCGACTGTATTCCCCAGCATACCAAGATCGTACTTTTTCATCGCATTGCCGGCGATATTCCCACCAACCGCCCCCGAAAGCAGACTGAGGACAAAGGAAATAAGATTCACCATAACTTCCTCCTTCAAACAGATCTTAACCATTTTAATTCATCTGCTTGTGAGAAGCTCTTCCCTAACTCAAGATGACATTTCGTATTTCGAGGAAAATCTAAGAGCGCAAGAGTTTGGCAAAGATCGCAGTGTCGCGGAAGCGTCCATCTTCGACACATTCTTGTAGAAGTGTGCCCTCGTGGCGATAGGCATTGCGCTTTGCTAAGCTCACAGAGCGAATATTATCGGCATTGCAACGGATCTCAATGCGGTTAAATCCGAGGCGTTTCAGCTCTTTTTCGACGAGTTCGACAGCCTCACTGACAAAGCCATAGCCTTCGTAGGCTTTCTGAATCCCGTAACCGATTTCAGTGCGGTGATAAGTGTAATTGAGGCTATGAATATGAAAGCTGCCGATGATTTCTTGCTCAAGCCTCATGATGTAGACGACTTCGTCCTTTGGCAGCTCAAGATCCACCATCTGCAAATACCCGCGCATTTCCTCAACCGATTCGGTTCCGGGCCAACTGACACCGCGAAGTTCGCGGTCTTTTAAAACGCACTCCCAAAGCTTTTCGGCGTGCGCGGTCGTGGCTTTTTCCAGCCACAACCGTGGACCCTTCAGGGAGTTTGCAAAAGGTTTCTTCTCGAGAGCTGTGATCATTACTTCGCTAACTGCTGATGCAAGTAAACGTAAACATAGGCCATGGCCTTGGCTTGATCTTCAGGCTTCACACCGCCACCACCGTGGCCGCCGTCTGTCGATTCAAAGAACAAGACATCGTGGCCGTACTCCTTCATGCGGGCCGCCATCTTACGAGCGTGACCCGGATGAACACGGTCATCGGCTTGAGTCGTTTGGAAATAGATCTTTGGATATTTCTTTGTCTGAGAAATATTCTGGTACGGAGAGTACTTCAAAATAATTTCATGAAACTTTGGATCATCCGGATCACCGTACTCATCCGCCCAGCTCGCTCCTGGAGGAAGTTTCGTGTAGCGAATCATATCGAGGAGCGGAATCTGACAAACCACCGCATTGAAAAGATCCGGGCGTTGCATCGTCACAGCACCCACAAGCAATCCCCCATTACTACCACCTTGGATCCCCAAGTGCTTTGGTGAGGTTATCTTGCGCGCAATCAGGTCTTCGGCGATCGCGATGAAGTCATCGTATGACTTTTGCTTGTTCTCTTTCATCGCAGCTTTGTGCCACTCAGGACCGAACTCACCGCCACCGCGAATATTCGCCATGACGTAAACGCCGCCCTTTTCAAGCCACTCACGCCCCATGGTTGGAGAATAAGCCGGCATACGAGAAATCTGAAAGCCACCGTAGCCATAGAGCAAGGTCGGATTCTTGCCGTCATAGACAAGGTTCTTTGCGCGAACAACAGTGTACGGAATCTCAACTCCGTCTTTGCTCTTGACCCAGAATTGTTCTGTCACATACGGAGCTTCGTTGAAATACGACTTCATCTTTTTGATTTCTGTGACTGTTGCAGCTTCTTTCATGATCAAGCGGCGTGGCTGTAAGTAGCCTTCCTCTTGGAAGAGAATCGTGTCCGTGTATTCATCGGATGCTGAAAGATAGAACGAGTTCGGAGTATCAAAAGTTTTATCGAGTTGCCACTTTCCACCCGCAATGGATTTCGCTTCATAGATTTGGCCACGAACGTTTTCACTGATGTGCAGGAAAAGACGGTCTTTGGTTTTTGTGAGACCTTCGACGGCAGAATGCAAAGTCGGTTCGTACACGAGCTCCACTTGTGAAGCTGGGATATCATCACCACTCATTGCGCTCCAAGGAACTGCAAGGACGCTGCCCGCTTTAAAGCCCTTCCAGTTGCCACGTGGGCCGAAAAAGACTTTCCCTTGTGCCACGACGGAGATGCCGGAATCTTTCGAGAGCGGCAATCTGTGTGGCTTCCACTGAGCATCAAAAGTGTAATAATCAAGATCATCATAGTTCACGTAACGGCCAATGGCCGGCGTCACACGTCCTTGATCACGGATCGTGAACACCCACGTGGACACGTCGGTCTTATTGCCTTCAAAAATAAGTTTTGCATTTGAAAAGGCTTCGCCTCGAGTCCAGAGGTAATTCTTTTTCGGATAACCTGAGTCCGTCAATTGATCCGGCGTCAAAGCGGCGGCAACCATCAAGTGGTCTTTATCGAGCCATTCGTAGTTGCCTTTGCTTTCAGGAATCACGAAGCCACCCTTCACGAACTCTTTCGTCGTCAAAGAGAACTCGCGCGATTCAGAAGCATCCTGGTTATTTTTTGACAGAGAAATCATGCACAGATCTGAACCTGGCAAATGAGTCGCGCCATGAAAAACCCATGGCTGATTTTCTTTTGCAGCCAGCGCATCGATGTCTAGCAAAATTTCCCATTGCGGATTTGCGGTCTTGTAGCTTTGCACCGTTGTACGGCGCCAGATGCCGCGTTGATGAGTATCGTCTTGCCACAGGTTGTAAGCGTAACCGTCTCGCAGATTCACCATCGCGAGTTTGTCAGTGTCGACAAGGATCTCGAGAATCTCTCTGGTGGTTTGCTGAAAGCGCGGATCATTTTCAAAAACTTTCTTCGTGATATCGCTTTCGTTCTGCGCCCAAGCCACGGCTTTCGCGCCATTGCGGTCTTCCAGCCACAAATAAGGATCGGTCATGTCGTCTCCTGCAAAGGAAATAAAAGGGAGAATAGAAATCAGGGTCCCTAAATAGATAAATAGCTTCTTGCTTGCCATCAGACATGGTTAGCAAGAATGCGTCTATTCAGCAACTAATTCAACGGAGTGGCCGTCAGGATCTTGCAAAATGGCTTTTCTGCCGTCAGGCATATCGGTGGGATCAAGGATCATAATAACGCCGGGGATCGAACTCAATTTCTCGACTTTAGCTTCCATATCTTGGATGCGGAAGCCCATCATTACCTTTGGATAATGCCCCGTCGTTGCTGATTGAATAGACATGAGGGAAAGCTCGAAACCTGCTAGGGAACTACGGAACAATTCTCCACCGATTGTGACCTTCACTTTGGCAAACTTGCATCCCAGAATCTCGTAGAAACGAACCATATTCTCTAGATTCGGTGTATTAACGGTGATAGAAGTAAAAGCGATTCCCATTCCTCTATGGCAGCTTTATATTGAAGCATAGTCAAGTTTCACGGACAGGGGCGGCTCCCTAAACAAGATATCTGGACCGAGGTTTTATGACGACAAAACAAAGCCAAAAAATTTATTTAAAAGACTACACAAAACCTGATTTCGAAGTGGAATCAGTGGTATTGAATTTCGACCTGCATGAGGACTTTTGTCGGGTTGTTGCCACGAGCAAATTCAAGGCCGTCAATCCAGGAAAGCCCCTCCACCTTGAGGGCGTGGACCTTGAGCTCCTGAGCCTCTCACTGAACGGCGAGGCCCTCTCCCCGTCTCAGTACACCAAAACAGATGACTCTCTGGAGATCGCAAAAGTTCCCGCGATTTTTGAGCTCAAGATCGAGACCAAAATCTTTCCGCAGAAGAACACGTCCCTTGAAGGCCTTTACCGTTCTAACGAGACGTTCTGCACTCAGTGCGAAGCGCAAGGCTTCCGTAAAATCACCTACTTCATGGACCGTCCCGATGTGATGACGAAGTATGCTGTCACCATCGAAGCGGACAAAAAGAAATACCCGGTTCTTCTTTCTAATGGTGACCGTGTAAAAATCGAAGACCTCGGCAATGGCCGCCACAAAGCTTACTGGAACGATCCGCACAAGAAGCCGTGCTACTTGTTCGCACTCGTGGCCGGTGATCTCGGCGTGATCCGCGATGAGTTCACAACAAAATCAGGCCGCAAAGTTAATCTTGAAGTTTACGCCGCTCACGGCAAGCAAGAGCGTTGCTGGCACGCCATGGAGTCTTTGAAAAAATCCATGAAGTGGGATGAAGACACTTTTGGTCTGCAGTACGATTTGAATGATTACATGATTGTAGCGATTGACGATTTCAACGCCGGCGCCATGGAGAATAAAGGTCTCAACATCTTTAACTCACGTCTGGTGCTTGCGGATTCTCACTCAGCGACCGACACAGACTTTCACGCCATTGAATCTGTGGTGGCTCATGAATACTTCCATAACTGGACCGGCAATAGAGTGACAGTCAGCAACTGGTTCCAGCTTTCTTTAAAAGAAGGCCTCACCGTCTTCCGCGATCAAGAATTCTCCGGCGATATGAACTCGCGTTCTGTCCAGAGAATTTTAGATGTCGATTCTTTGCGTGAGCGCCAGTTCACGGAAGATGCCGGACCGAACTCGCATCCGGTGCGCCCTGAGTCCTGCATGTCGGTTGATAATTTCTTCACCGCAACGATTTACGAAAAAGGTGCGGAAGTGATTCGTATGATGCAAACCATGGTGGGCCGTAAAGGTTTCCGCAAAGGCATGGATGAGTACTTTAAGCGCCATGACGGTCAAGCTGTCACGACGGAAGATTTCGCAGCGGCGATCTCGGAACCGAACGGCAAAGACTTCACGCAGTTCCGTCGCTGGTACAGCCAAGCCGGAACTCCGGAAGTGATTGTGTCTGAGGACTACAATCCACATAACAAAGAATATCACCTGACACTGGCTCAGAAGTACCACCCGACTCCAGGCTATCCTGAGAAGAAGGCGTTTCATATCCCGCTTCTGATTGGCTTGTTGGACTCTCAAGGGAAAGAGATCGAGCTTCACAGCGAAAAAATCGTTCGCAATAGCGATGGTCAGACTTTGATTGAACTTCGTGAAGACCTCGAGACCTACGTGTTCAGATTGGTTCCAGAGCGCCCTGTTCTTTCGATCCTTCGCGATCTCTCAGCCCCGGTGAATTTGAAATGGGATGCCCGCCTTGAAGATTTGTACTTCCTGATGGAAAAAGACACCGACGAATTCAACCGTCGTGAGTCCGCGCAAAAAATTGCGCTTCGCCTTTTCTCCGATTTGATTAAAGCTCATCAAAGTAAGAGTCCTCTGAAAGTGGACGAGAAATTCGTGAAAGCCATCGGCAAGATCCTTGCTGATGAAAAGCTCTCACCTGCTTTCAAAGCCCAGATGTTACAATTGCCTTCAGACATTCTACTAGCGCAACAAGAAGACGTCTTGGATGCTCCGGCATTCTTTGCGGCCCGCAAGGCGCTTCGTCGCGCATTGGCTGCTGCCCATAAGGATACTTTCGCGAAGATTTATAATCAGTACCACGATGTGGAGCCACTCAGCCGCGATCCGAAAGTTTTCGGTCACCGTTTGCTGAAGAATATCGCCTTGAGCTTCTTGCAGGAGCTGGATGATACAAGCCTTACAGAAATCGTGGTGCAACAGTACCAGACTGCCAAAAACATGACAGATCAGTTGGTGGCGCTGGAACTTCTCTGCAGCAGCGGCAGTTCATACCGCCCGAAAGCTCTCGAGGATTTCCATCAGAAATGGCACAACGACTCTGTCGTTTTAAACAAGTGGTTCACGGCACAGGCGTTCTCTTCCCGTAAAGATACTTTTGAAACGGTGAAGAACCTGACTCAGCATCCAAGTTTTAATATTAACAATCCAAACAACGTCTATGCGTTGTTGAGATCGTTTACTCAGAACTATGAGATCTTCCACAGCCCCGAGTACCCTGCCTACGAATTCCTCGCCGATATGATCTTGAAAATCGACGAGAAGAATCCGCAAGTGGCGGCTCGCTTATGCGCGGCTTTCAACTTCGTGAAGAAGCTTCCGCACGAAATGAAAGAACGGGCGTTGACTCAGATTCGCCGGGTGGTCGCGAGCGAAAAGCTCTCGAAAAACTCGCGGGAGCTTTTGCAAAGTGCTTTGTAGTTTTAAACTTTAAGGAGTTCGCATCATGAAGAAAGTCGCCATTGTTACCGGAGCCAGCCGCGGATTAGGACATGCCACCAGCGAGGCCCTCGCCCGCATGGGATACAAAGTGATTATGGCGATGCGCAGTCCTGAAAAAGCTCAGGCCGATATCAACAAGCTCAAAATGAAAGACTTGGATGTCACGGCGATGAAGCTCGATGTTTCAAATGAAAAATCCATCGAGAGCTTTGTGAACGAGTTCAAACGCGAAGTCGGCGCACTGGATGTCCTGGTGAATAACGCCGGCATCTTCATCGACGATGAAGACGGCGGTAACGACGACGTCTTCAAAACTAAATCCTCAACGATCCAAAAAACTTTTACGACAAACACCCTGGGTCCGTTCCTGCTGATTCAAAAGCTCCTCCCGATGATGATCAACGACGGCTACGGCCGCATCGTGAACATCTCGAGCGGCATGGGACAACTCAAAGACATGAACCAAGCCTATGCGGCTTATCGCATTTCAAAGACGGCTCTGAATGTAGTCACGAGAGTTTTCTCTGAAGAAACCAAAGGCACAGATGTCTTGGTGAACTCCGTCTGCCCAGGCTGGGTGCAAACCGATATGGGTGGCAAAGGTGCCAACCGCACGATCGACCAAGGCATCAAGGGCATTGTATGGGCAGCGACTCTGCCAAAGGGCGGCCCGACGGGCGGCTTCTTCCGCGACGGCGAACGCCTCGATTGGTAATTTCTGAAACTGATCGGTTTTAACAGTGATGGGGATTGCTGGCTCCGCGGCTCTTTCTGCATCCTGCAATTGGAGGCTCTGCCTCCAAGCCTCCGTTACAGTCGGGCATCGTGCCCGCCTGTCCAACGTACATGAGGGCATTCTAAGTTAGTCAGTACTTGTCTTAGAGTTCTTTAGAACTCTGGCCACGATGGCCAGAGTTTCCCGTTCTCACGGATGGATGGCCGTCGCTGTGTCCTTACTGGGCGTAAGAACCACCAAATACTTTCTAATTACTGATACGCTTACACTGGCGGAGGAATTCTTCGCGAGTTTGCACTTTGGTACGGAAGTGACCACGGACTTCTGTAGTCACTGTGGAACTTGCCGTGTCTTCGATACCGCGAGCGATCACACAGTAGTGTTTGGCATCAATGTACACCGCCACATGTTCAGTATCCAAAACATACTGCAAACAATCGGCGATCTGTTTGGTCAGGCGCTCTTGCACCTGTGGACGGCGGCTAAAGAACTGGACGATGCGGTTGATCTTTGAAAGACCAATGACTTTTTTATTTGGGATATAGGCCACGGTCGCAACACCGTCGATCGTGAGGAAGTGATGCTCACAGAAAGACAAAGTCGAGACTCCGGAAACACAGATCATCTGATCGTATTCCATCTTGTTTTCAATCACAGTCATCTTTGGGAAGTGCTCGGGATTTAAACCGCTGAAAATCTCATTCACGTACATTTTAGCCACGCGACGAGGAGTGTCCTTCAATGAATCATCGGTCAAATCTAGACCGAGAATTTCCATAATTTCAGTGAATTTCTCAGTGATCTTTTCAATCTTCTGATCTTTGCTGAGGCTGTTCTTAATCATCGGCGTGGGCATCACATGCGAAAGGATATCCAGAGCCGAGAACTGATGGTGCTTTGGCGGAACAGGTGTGGCTACAGCTTTTGCAGATTTCGAAGTCTTTTTCATAATTTGCTTGTTATCTCAAAAGTTTATCCCCAAGTAAACAGGGGTTTAAGTTCAAGATTATCCGTGGCCATTTTTTACAGGGTTTTTCACGTATCAAAGCAAGACTTGGACCTAAGACAGCTTCACTCCCAGGCAACGCAAAGCTACTATATTGTTTATAAGAGGAGAAACCATGAAATTAGCCACTATTATTCTGCCAGTAGGTGCCCTTCTGTTCAGCTCTTTGACGTGGGCCGCTTCAGCGACTGTTGACGTTACATTGAGCCCGGCGGGTTCGTTTAAAGGTAAAACAGCGGACGTAAAAGGCTTCGTCACTAAAAAAGGCGACGAAGTTTCCGCACAAAATATCGTTGTAAACTTGAAGTCTTTGAAAACAGGCATCGAGCTTCGCGATAAGCATACTCAAAAACATCTTGAGACCGAGAAATTCCCAGAAGCTGTTTTGCTTTCTGCAAAAGGCAAAGGCGGCAAAGGCACGGGTAAAATCCGTATCCGCGGTGTTGAGAAAGATATTTCCGGCACTTACAAGGTGAACGGCAACGAACTTGAGGCCGAATTCAAATTAAATCTGGCGGATTTCAAAATTACCAATGTAAAATACATGGGTGCCGGTGTTGAAGACGAAGTTGTTCTTCACGTAGCCGTCCCAGTAAAACCGTAATTAGCGAACGTCGAAACAAGGATGAACCGATGAGAAAACTAATTCCTGCAGCACTCACTACTTTGGCAATGCTAGCTCCGTTGGGCTGCGGGAAGGTTTACAATTCATCCACCTACGATGCGACGACATATGGCTCAGCCGACGGGAGCGCCCAGTTCTTGGCGGCTCAAGCCATCATCAAAGCAAACTGCGCCTCTTGTCACACTCGCCCGTCTCACCAAGCTTGGGCCGGCATGAGCGAAAAAGACTATATCAGCCAAGGCCTTATCAAAGCCGGCAACCTCACAGGCTCGACTCTTTACACAAAAATCCTAGGCAACCGCACAAGCACGCCAGGAAACATGCCAGACGGCGGAACTCCATTGACGTCAGACCAACTCACGACAATCGAAAACTGGATCCTGAACATCCCTTAAAAAAGAAGAGCTCAAATTCCGTTCCAACCACCTCTTGGAATGACTACAATCGGTAAGCAAGACCAAGGCGCCAGTAGATAGACTCATCCTTGTAGACCATGCCGAACGCCTGAATCATTTCAATTTTAGGATTAAATCTCACGCGCATATCTACGAAAGCGCCCGTAATTAAATCGGAGCCAGAAATAGCTGTCACATCCGCAGAACTTCCCGCGGGCCACTTGCCTTGCTTATAGAACATCGCTAGGTCAACACCGAAATCCGTGCGCGGAGTCCAACGATAGAATACGCGAGGAGATACCCGAACGGCCCACCAAGGCACACGCGCCTGGAAGTAACTGAGGGTTCCACCCTTTTCCCCGCCGACCGCGCTCCCACCGAGAACGCCACCACCGAATCCCCAACCCCACGTCGGGCGGTACCAGTTTTTTTCAAGACCCAAACCAAAACCGTAGTACAGCGCCTGAGAATCCTGAGTTGCTCCCGTCGTACTGTTGGAAACTGAGAGTTTTTCAAACCAAGAGTTATAATCGAAAGTGATGATGTATTTCTCGATCCCCTTTTCGATTAAGTAATTCCTGCTATCATCCATGGTCTTCATTTGACCACGGTCCATTCCTCGATTGTGCTGAGCGAATGCTGGGAGCGTGAAGAGAGTCGCAACAAAAACCATTACAAAGAAATTTTTCATGCGCATCCCTCCTACAATGACAAGTGGAGCTGAGCTTGCAACATCCACTGGTCCTTGGAAACAGTTGTATCCGCGATCGAGCGGCCATTCACAAACGTTGTTCTAAACTCCATGCGCGGCGCCGGGAACATCAAAAGGCCGAATGTCCAACGCGTCTGATCCGGAGTCTCCGGCGACAAAGTCGCATTATAGTACTCAATTTGCGAAAGCAGATTATAACCACGAGTGATGAGGTAAAGACCTTCCAGCATCAAATAGCCTCCCATCTTAGTGCTGGGTGCAATGAAGGGACTGTCTTTCACGAAGCCGACCTCAGTGAGCAAGCTATTGCCTTTATCAAGGCCGAGCTTGGAGTGAACTTCGAAGCGTTTCTTTTCGACGTAATTGTTTTTAGACTGCAAGTAAGAAAAGCCGACGCGGTTTTTCTCAGCCACATCGTACTCAAACATCACGGAGCCACCCTTTTGACGGACATCAGCGGCCTCTTGGGCGATGTTTCCGAAGAAGACATTTCCGGTGAGCTCCCAAGCACCACCGTAATATTGCGCGATGATGCCATCCGATTGGTCATTTTGCGCAACGCCCGTGACGGCGCGGCTAAAAGCGGTATGGTCGGCGGTACGAATACCGTAAACCTTATCCATCAAGCCAATATATGTGAAGAGCTTCTTCGTTGGTTGCCAACGGAAGTAATGCTCGCGCGAGATTAAGTTTTTGTCGTTAGACTCTTTATTTGCCTGCTGGGCCATCGGTGTCGGCTGATAACCACCAGAAACCACGAAGAGATACTTCGCCTCTTGATCCAATTGGATGGCGACGTTCAAATCCGCCTGCATCGTCACATACTTTTTAACAGCGGCTTGGCTGCCTGGATTATTTACGAAATAAAGACCGCGGTATTTGATCCCCGGGCGGATCCACCAAGGGAGTTCCGTGGAGCCCAAGAAGCCTGATTTTGCGGCAATTTCTTCTTCAGAAAGCTTGTCGTTGAAGATCTTGCGGGAAGCGATCTCAGTCGTAAAGAGCGCTCGACCGTAGTCGTTCAATGGGCCATTCCCTTGACTGTTATAATGACACGTCAAACAGGAGTTATAGCCGTAGGAAATAAAGTCAGGATACGCCTCACTCGTTTGTGGGGCAAAAATCCCGGCCAACACCAAAATCGGAAGTAGTAAGATCACGCTGCAACCTCGTTGAATGCTCATAAGTGTATGGGTGCTTTTTCTTAGGAGCAAACCAAAAATTGTCACAATGATCAGAACTTTGTCACTCCGGGCCTAGTTATATTCATCCTGGTGCAGGGCGATTAAGAACTTGAGGGACTCATAATTGCATCTCCGATGCCGGTGCGAGGAGTGTGAGATGCAAATGAAACGACTTAAACTGACAGCGGCAATACTGGGTTGGACTCTATCCTCAATGGCTTTTGCCCAACAGGACCGCTCTCCCGTGATCGCCAACAAGCATTTTATTAATAATGCTGTTCAAGTGCAGATCACTCCCCGTGGTTTGAAGTACTTTGAAACTCAACTTTCCACGATTCTCGGAAATTTAGGTTACAATTTCTCCGAAGGTTACTTCCCTGCTCAAAAAATCGTCTCTGAAAAACCCATTGATATGAATGAACTCGGGAAAAAAAATCCTGAGGCTTTAAAAACATATCTTATGGTGAAAGACATGCTGACAAAATGGCTCGTCGGCTTCTCTTTGACAGATCATCGCCCGGTTGTAGAGATCGGCGAATCCGGTTACTCCGCAGCTTTTACTCGATTTGCTTTGATTACTGATGAAGCACTCATGAATCAGCTCGGCAAACGTGACGGCGCTGTTTTGGCAATCGACCTTGAGGTGAAACGCCTGACTGTGGCGACTCAGGCCGTGCGCGTATGGGATATGAACAACCTTTCCTTCGTCAAAGTCGGCATGGATGACGTCAGCATCACCGCGGGTGATGATAAAACTCCTCTGAAAGTGCGCCTGCCTTTCTATATTCGCATGAATGCTCAAGGAAATATCGATTTTGAATCGCTGGAGATTCAAGAAAACCTCGCGGATATTCCTTTAACTGTAAAATATAAGAAATTGATTGTTCCGCAAGTGGCCGTCGAAGTCGATGGACACAAGTATGTGATGAACACGGATCAACTCAGACAGACCATCGACGAGCAGTTGCCGACGATCTTGGTGGAAGTTCGCAAGTACTTAAGCGACTTCGCCAAGAAACAGCTCCCGGATATGCTCAATCAAAAAGTGAAAGAGAATCTTTCAGGGGCGCTGGAACAGGTGCAAGACATGGTGGCCCCTGGCCAAGAACCTAATGACACTCGCCCTGCCTTTAAATGGGGCTTGAAATTGACCGACTTCCGATTGAAACAATCGCTTGGTATCAGTTTGGCAGCTTACGCAGAAGACCCGGTGAATCCGAACGTCAATCTGGCTCCAGGCATGGGCTCCCGAGGAGTGCCAACTTTGAACCACTTGCCTGTTGCAAACTACGATATTGCGATGACCTTGGATCGCGGTTTGATAAACAGAATTTTGCAACTGAGTTTTTTGCGCAAAAACTTTGAAAAAATTCCGCAATCTGACGGCACTTCCCTCAAGTTGACGGAAGCACCGTTGTTGGACTATATCACTCCACCAGCAGCGACGACAGACAAGGAAACTTATCTGAAGTTGAAAGTCAGCGTAGAGGTGGAACCGCACAAACCGCTGTGGCTGGATGACAAGGTGATTCTGTCTTTCGATCTTGTTTGCAAATTGCGCCGTTCGCAAAAAGGTGACGAGGGCATGGAAATCGCCCAGCAATACATCGATACGAATTCTGTTGTGATGGATAAAAAATATTTAACTATCGCCGGAAAAATCGCCGAGGGTCTTGGCGGTCAAGTGACCAAAGGGATCAAGGAAGAACTCAAAACCCGCAGCAAAGACTGGGTTAAAAATAATGAAACAATCCCGGGGTCTCTGGATCTGCCTCCAGCGTTCTTGGGAATGAAACTAGATATACAAAAAGTAACCATGGATCCAAACGGTCATCTTTTGATGTACCTTAATTACAAAAACGCTTTAGGAGTAAAATAGTATGAGATCCCTTCAATTCTTTTTCATCAATGCGCTGACTTTGATTATCGGCCTGGGTTTGATGAGTGGATCTTTTTCCGCAAACGACGCACAAGCCGCTCCGACGGAAACAGTTCCAACCATTCAAATTCAAAAGCTCGGCAATTATAAAGGCCAGTATCTGACGGCGTTCTACGCAGTCGGCACTCGCCCGTTCTTGTCGACGGACTCTAGCCAGTTCACTCTATCTGAAGTTAAAGAGATCAAGAGTGTTGTGATTGGCGCAGACTTTGTGACATTGCCGCCGGTGGATTTACAAAAGCAAGGCTTCCGCCCTGGCTACAACCTCGTGGTGGTGGCGGTTTCTCCGGCTCCTGATTTCAGCCTTGTGAATGCTGACGGTTCACCGATCGCGGGCATGCCTGCGACGGCAAACCATCGTGCGACGATGCTTCGCTCATTCTCAAAGGCAGAGATTGAGTCTTTGGCGGCTGGCCAAGGGTTGCCGGACGGTTTGGTTCTGACTCTGCAGTAATTTTGCTGAAGGGAACTCCTTTCTTGGGTTCCTTTCTTAAAAAGTGTTCACCTGTGAAAAATTGTTTATTTGAAAGGCGTCTTAACCGGCGCCTTTTCTTTTTCGCGCTTGGCAGTGAGTGACGAATCCGTCGACGGAACTTCACTTTCGTTTGTGTTTGATCCTTTCTATTCTGGTCTTGTGAAAACGCAAACGCGGGACTTCTTCATCATTGTTTTCTTCTTGGTTTCTCTGCTTCACGGAGCTATGGGGCGAGCCGAAGTCAGCGAGGACGCAAAACCCGGCGGGGAAGTTCCGATCCAAACTCCCCTTGCTTCGGGTCATCTTTACGAAGATCTGAAGGATCGCGACGACAACACCATCTTTCGCCACAAACCGGTATACTTTGCTTATAGCAATCCGCTGACGAAGGTGCAGCTGAGCTTCCGCTCGGCTTTGATTGACGATTGGCCATTGTACTTTGGTTATACGCAGGTCATCTTTTGGAAGCTTGGCGAAGACTCCAAGCCGTTTTTAGATGCGACTTACAATCCGGAGTTCTTTTACACATGGACAATCAAAGGTCATAAGTTAAAAACGCTGGATCTTGGAATCTGGGAGCATCAATCCAACGGCAAAGGCGGCACGGACTCGCGTTCTTTCGATCAATCTTACTTGCGTTTCAATTATGCCTTTGAAACTCGAAGCTGGGTGATCGCCGCTTCGGCGAAGTTAAGTTATATGTACAACAACGATCAAGAGAACCAAGACATCGATGACTACATCGGTCCGTGGGAATTCAATCTGAAATTCATTCAAGTCTTTCCGGGGATCATCGATAAAAGCGAGCTCGGCCTGACAGCCCACCCGGGCGGCCAATGGGGCACGGATTGGGCGAAGGGCGGCTACGAAGTTTCGTACAGCTTCCGCTTGGGCGGAGTGAGGGTCGTCCCCGCTTTTTATATTCAATACTTCACCGGCTACGGCGAGACGTTACTCACGTATAATCTGAAGGAAGATCAATATCGGTTTGGTTTGTTATTTTAGTAAGAGCCCGGGGCCTGCCACGACTCCTGGCCTGAGCGCGGGTGCGGAGCCAGCCCCCAGCGCGACAAACTACGAAAAAGTGCCCGAGCGGAAAGCTTTTTGCAGGGCTTTTTCGGCCGCGGCGATGCCGGCTTCGATGGCGCCGTTCATAGTGCCGGAGTCCGCGAAGTTCCAGTGTTCGCCACCGAGGAAGAAGTTTTCTTGAAGGCCTTCTTCGGTCAGTGCTTCTAGATATTTCAAATAATTCCCGGGAGCCAGATTAAAACGAGAACCCTTTGCGTAGGGCTTTTGGCTCCAGTTCACAACCAGGGCGCTTTCTTCAGACGTCATGTCCTTGTAGAAATTCTTCAGATCCTGGACCGTTTCCTGAACGGCGCTCACGCCCGTCGACTGCCCCACACTGCCGCCACGCTGAGATGTCAGCAAACCACGCGTGCCCTCTTGCCCGCGCGAACTGTCCCAGTAACTTTGGCCCAAAAGCTGACCACGGAAAACTCCCTGGAAGTTCGGAGTCGTCTTGTTTTTCTTTTTCCACGGCGGCTCACGGAAGGTGCTGATCACTTTCGAATGAGTTCCGTAGGTCGCACCAGCGATAAATTCTCGGGCCTTTCCAAGCTGCAGCGTCTGAACGCCGTCAATGTCCTTCAAAACCGAGAACGGCAAAGTGCAAATAATCTGACGAGCCCAAATTGTGTCCGAGCCTTTCGCAGTACGGAACGTGCACTCATAACCACCGGACTTCGAGCGAACTGAAATCAGCTGATAACCGAGCTTCAAATTTGTATCCGGCACAATCCCCTGCACGCGCTCACCAAGAATCTGCGCCATGCGGGACATACCGCCCTCCGCCCGATAAAATTTGGGCGCTGTCACGCGGTTCGCACGCTCTTCCAGATCGAGCCTCACGAGGAAATGCAGCAAGTTGATATTTTTGCTGTCCACCCCCCACTCAGACACGCACAGATTTTCAAAGCACTGCAACGTGCCCTCATCCATCCCGCCACGAACTGAGCCCAACAAGTCCGCTAGCGACTGCTGGTCAAGCTCTTTCAGCGAGGGGCTCATAACTAAAGAACGCGCGTTGATTTCTGTTGAGAATGAAGCAAAGGCGTCCACTTTTGTCTGCGCAAGCTTCGCAATAAGCGGCTTTAAGTTTTTGCGAAATTCTTTTTCGCTGACAACTTTACCGTTCAGCCAATAAAGCGCGCGGTCCACTTTAGGATCATAAGTAATGTCTTGAATGGCAAGATTCAAATCTTTGCAGAGCTGATGCACAGATGTGTGCGAAGCTTCGAAGAACTCCGCTCCGAGCTCTGCATACTGTTCGTCGGGATTTGCGTGCAACATCGTTTGAATACGACCACCGACACGCTCCGAAGCCTCAAACACGCGATAGGGAATTTTGTTTTTCTTTAAGTGATAAGCCGCCGACAAACCGGCAATCCCGGCCCCCAGAACCATCACTTCTTGTTCCAAGTGATTGCTGTCACCCACCACCCACCGGTCAAAGCTCGAGCATGCACTCAAAGCAACGGTCGCAGCAGAACCATAAGCGGTTTTAGTTAAGAAACCGCGACGGGACTGTGAAAATGGACGGACGCCTGAAAACGATTTCGTCTTCGCCATTTCCTCCGTAAGGATTCTCATCAGATTTTTAAAAACCATCGTGCGCGCCATGCTCGTTATTTTGGCGCGGTTTTTAGTCCTGAGGCAAAGAAAAAGTCTCGGTTTTTGGCGATTTCTAGAGTATGAACAACATCATGCAAGCCCGCGACACACTGCTTGAATCTCTTGAAGAAAAAGGCTGGGCGTTTTCCGATGACATCATGCCAAAGGAACTCGCCGAAGAGCTTTTATTCGAATGCCAGAAATCATGGCACGATGGGCTCTTCCGCGAGGCTCAGATTGGCCGCGGACAAAGTAAAAATCTCGACTCTGAAATCCGTGGCGATTCCATTTTGTGGCTAAATTCTGAGCAAAAAGACAGTGCAAGCTCCCGCTTTCTGCAATGGGCCGCGGAACTCCGTCGCGAGCTCAATCAGCGCTACTACTTGGGACTGAACTCCGAGGAATTTCACTTTGCTCGCTATCCCGCAGGAAAGGGCTATCAGAAGCACATTGATCAGCATCGCGGAACCCTGGCGCGCAAGATCTCGCTGGTTCTCTACCTCAATCCGCAATGGGGCACCGAGGACGGCGGCGAGCTTTGTATCTACGATCCGCAGAACGAATCTTTAGAAGTGCAACGAATTTTGCCAAAAGGCGGGCGCCTGGTGCTTTTCCGCAGTGACCTCATCCCGCACGCAGTTTTGCCGTGCTTCCAAACGCGCTGGAGTTTGACCGGCTGGTTTAGAACGGACTAGGATCTGCTTCTGATGAAGCCGCTCATTTACGATGTCATTTTCACTAGAATTCATGCTCGCCTACTCATCGTTTTGAGTTCCCTGGCGGCCACGATTTTTGCGCTCTTCGGCCCTTACTTTCAAAAACTTTTTGTCGATGCCCTCACCGGCCAGCCAACACTGCTGCCAATGGGACTTCATGCAGGACCGATTGCCCTGATCGCCTTGGCATTTATCAGCGTCTTTGCTTCGCAGGTTTTGTTTCAAGCTTCGAATTATCTTGGCATGAGTGAATCCGTTCACATGCAAGGCGTCTTCTCGCAGAGAATTTATCAGAAGACTCTGGATCTGCGCGTGGACACTATGAGCAGCCGCCCCGTCGGCGAGATCATTCAGATCTATGCGACGGATATTCCGGGCTCGACCATTTTGCTGGAACAAACACTGACGGCGGGAGCTTCCACACTCTTTCCTTTAATCCTGGCGCCTTTTGCTATTTCACTGATCTATGATTTGCCGCTCTTGCCGACCTTATTAATGATGGTTTTCATTTCGGCGCTGAATAGCTTTATGGCCTTCCGTCAGTCGAAGTTCTTCTACCGCTTTAAGCAGCTCGCCGGCGATCGCATTGCTTTAGTCAATGAGTGGATTCAAAACATCCGCACCATTCGCATCCTCGGGTGGATTACTTACTTTGAAAAAAATATCTTCGCCAAACGCCAAGTGGAAACAAAGAACCGCGTGATCATGGTGACGAACGGGCAAGTGATGAATGCGCTATCAAGCTCCATCACATTTATTCTGAACGTCGTCACTTTGGCTTCACTGATTTACTATTCTAAACGCCAAGTCACCAGTGGCGAACTCCTCGCGCTTCTTTGGATTGTCGGCGTGTTTTTGACTCGCCCCTTCCGCCAGATGCCTTGGTTTTTTACCTTTGCCTTTGATGCCTGGACGTCATTATCACGTCTTGAGAGTTTCCTGCGCGTGACCAATGAAAAGCCCGCCGCCAACGAAGGCCATGGCCCTAGTGATACAGACGTCGTCAACAAGGTCGTTGACGACGGCAAAACCGGCGATGTGGCTCTTGAGGTTAAAAACTTGAGCCTTTCTATCGGCGGCAAGAACATCCTGAGC
Organism: Bdellovibrionales bacterium; assembly: GCA_018266295.1. Classification (NCBI taxonomy): domain Bacteria; kingdom Pseudomonadati; phylum Bdellovibrionota; class Bdellovibrionia; order Bdellovibrionales; species Bdellovibrionales bacterium. The sequence goes on from JAFEAQ010000006.1 coordinate 317,991, forward strand.
GGTATCAACCTGAGCGTGCGCGATGGCGAGTTCGTGGCCATTGTCGGCGAAGTCGGCGCCGGTAAATCCATGCTGCTACTTTCTCTGCTCGGTGAAACCGGTGCGCAAGTCGACAGCTATCAAGTTCAAGGCAAGAACGCCACGGCGATGAGTTTGCACGACCTTCGCGGACACTACGCTTACGTTCCGCAAGAGGGTTTCATCATGAGCGCCAGCCTGCGCGAGAACGTGGCCTTCTTGTATGACATTGAAGCTGAGCGCGATAATGATGTTGAAGAGTCCCTGCGCCTGGCGCAGTTTGAAATCTTTAAGGAGCGCGTGGAAAACGGCCTTGCCACTGAAATCGGCGAGCGTGGCGTGAATCTTTCCGGCGGCCAAAAACAGCGCGTGAGTCTTGCCCGCGTGCATTTCCATAAGGCGCCGATTTTACTTCTCGACGACTGCCTGAGCGCCGTCGATGTCGATACCGAGGAAAAGCTCTTCAGCCAACTTCTTGACGGCGCTTGGGGTGAACGCACACGCCTCTTGGTCACTCACCGCCTGAGTGTTCTTCACCGCGTGGACAAAATTTTCTTCATGCAAGAGGGCCGGATCATCGACCAAGGCAAGTTCAGCGAACTCATGAGCCGTTCGCAACTCTTCCGTGAATTCACTCAAAGTGTTGAGGAGACCGCCCATGTCGAAGCCTAAGTACCTCTCGGACGGCGAACAACATGGCGGAACCGGCTATAGCCTGACGGTATTTCTGACTTTGAAAGAAGCTTATCGCCCGTTCATGGGCCGTATTCTGACGACGTTTATCTTTGGCATCATCGGGCGAACTCTTTTGCTCGCCAATGCCAACGTGATTGGCTTCTGGGTGGATAGCTTCTGTAAACCCGAGCACGGCATTCAATGCAAACCAGTGCCGGGCTTCTTGCAGGGCTTTGCTTCAGAGGACTATTTGAAACTCCTCGGCGCAATGGCCGTGATCGGTTTCTTTTGCACCCTGAGCTTCCGCGTGGTTTTCTCGCGCTTGTCCGCGCAAGCCATCAGCCGTCTGTATGACGAAGTGACTTTGCGGACCTCCCGTCTGCCGATGAGTTTCTTTGATGCGACTCCGGCCGGACGGATTATCACGCGTTTCTCGAGTGACTATGGCAATGTCTTCCGTCTGTTCGGGGGACCCCTGGCTGAGTTTTTCTCGATCATTTTTGATTTGATGGTCATGGTGGTCCTTATCACCGTGGCAAGTCCGTATTACCTCATTTTTGTGGTGGTGGTTGCGTGTCTTTACTATGGCCTTTACCGCTTAAATCGCCAGACTCTGCGCCAAGCCCGCCGCGAACTTTCGGCGAGCCGCTCGCCATCGATTGCTCACTTTGCCGAAACCACTCAAGGAGCGAGCACCATTCGCTCTTTCCGCCGCCAGGAATCTTTCGTTGAGCGCTTTACTCGCCTGGATCGCTATTTCCTGCAGCAGAAAATGAAAACCACCGGGCGGATTGTAAAATACGCCATTCAGATGAACAGCCTGTCGGCGCTGTTGCTGCTGATGACAGGAATCGCGGCTTTCTACTTCGTTCACGGGGGCATGGCTTCCGTGGGGTCTGTCGGGGTGGCGTTTAGCTTTATTGCTCTTTCAGGAAACACCGTTCAGATGTTCTTTGAGTGGTTGACTCAGTTTGAAGAGGCCATGATTGGCGTTGAGCGGTTGGACCAGTACCTGCGTAAGGACATGGAGCCGGGCAACTTGCTCCCGTCATCGGCGGAGTTCAACACCGGGCATCCTCGTTATGAAGCGACTCTGGAGAAATACCTCCACAATCGCCGCCTGACCAACGACCGCAGTGCTTCGGTGCAGGTCGATGGCCTGTGGTTTAAGTACCGCGAAGACCTCCCGTGGGTTTTGAAAAATGTGAACTTCGAAGTCAAGGCCGGCGAGCGGCTGGGCATCGTCGGCCGTACCGGCAGTGGTAAATCGAGCCTTATTCAGGCGCTGTTCCATCTTTACCCGCTCCAAGAGGGCCGTATCGCGATCAATGGTTTTAGTCCGAAAATCCATGCGACTGATACGGGCATGGACTTGAACCTCTATCGCCGCTCGATTGCCTTTATTTCACAGGACCCGGTTTTGTTCCAGGGCACTTTGCGGAGCAATCTCGACATCGAAAACCAGCTCAGTGATGAGCGTCTTTATCAAGTCCTCGATCAAGTCGGCCTCAAGGAATGGGTCGAACAACAGCGCGACAGTCTCAACATGAGAATCGAAGAGCGCGGCAAAAATCTGTCCCTCGGTGAACGGCAACTCGTGTGCATGGCCCGGTGCCTGCTCCAAGAAGCTCCTATTGTGATTATGGACGAAGCCACGAGCTCAGTGGACCCCCAATCCGAAGAGATTCTCGTCAAAGCGACCGAGGAATTTTTCTCGGATCGTACACAAATTATTATTGCCCATCGCCTTTCGACCCTTGAAAAGTGTGACCGGGTATTATGGTTACACAATGGAGAGATCCAAAGCCTCGGTCCGACCCATGAAGTGCTTCCGCGCTTTGAAGCCGCGAACCTGAATCACTGACCTTTTTGAAAAAGATCCCTTAAGAATTAAATGGTTGAAGTCGATAAGAGATCGGCGTACAAACAGCACAACTGTTGAAATTCTAAATCGGCTATAATGTCTAAGCTTCGAGGTGGTTGCATGGACTCTGAAAATAAAAACCTCAGTCAGGAAAACGCGGAAGCCACTGCTTCCTCGTCTCACAAAGAACTGACTCAGACTGAAGAGCAATTCTTCAACCTGTTTGAGAACTGGTCGGCTTTATCGACCTCCGAGCGCCGGGAAAAATTCAAAGAATTGCCGCGGACTGAAGCCGAGGAACTCTTCCTCAGCCTTAAAACCCATGACCAAGTAGAATTGCTCGAAGAGGCCACTCCTCTTGAGAAACGCTCGTGGGTTCGCTTGCTTGCTCCCGATGACGTGGCCGATTTGATCCAGGAAATGGGTTCAGAACACCGTGATGCGGTTCTGGGGCTGCTCGATCCACAAACTAAGCGCGAAGTGATCGCGCTCTTGGCCTATGCAGAAGACAATGCCGGGGGCTTGATGAGCTCGCGCTTTATTCGTCTGCGCCCTGACATGAGCGTGGATGAGGCTATTAGCTACATCCGCATTCAAGCCAAAACCCAGGTTGAGACCATTTACTATGCCTACGTTCTAGCTGCCGACCAAACGCTGTTAGGCGTTGTCTCATTCCGGGAATTGTTTGCTTCGACTCCAGAGAAAAAGATTAAAGACATCATGACTACGGATATGGTGCGCGTCCTCGTTGATACGGACCAAGAGCAAATCGCAAAGCTCTTCTCCAGCCATGATCTGATGGCCGTGCCGGTTGTCGATGCGGGCGACCACATGGTCGGTATCGTAACTTTCGATGACGTGGCCAGCGTTCTTCAAGAAGAAGCGACCGAAGATATCCATAAGCTGGGTGCGGTTGAAACTCTCGATGCTCCTTATTTGAAAATCTCTTTGGTTGAAATGATTAAAAAGCGCGCCGGTTGGTTGCTGGTTCTCTTCTTGGGTGAAATGTTCACGGCAACGGCGATGGGTTATTTCCAATCGGAAATTGAGCGCGCAGTGGTGTTAGCGTTATTCATTCCGCTGATTATTAGCTCTGGTGGTAACTCCGGTTCGCAAGCTTCGACATTGATCATCCGTGCGATGGCCCTTGGCGAGGTTCGTCTGCGTGACTGGTGGCGCGTTTTGGGCCGCGAGATTTTAACGGGCTTGGCGTTGGGCTGCTGCCTGGGCGCCGTTGGTTTGACTCGTATTTTACTTTGGCCCTCGAAAGAACAGCTTTACGGCCCCCATTACTTCCTTGTCGCTCTGACTGTGGCTGGAAGTATCGTCGGCGTTGTGCTTTGGGGTTCGCTCTCAGGATCGATGCTTCCGTTCTTGCTGAAGAAAATGCGCTTTGACCCGGCCTCTGCTTCGGCTCCAGCCGTTGCAACTCTGGTGGACGTGACTGGTTTGATTATTTACTTCTCGGTTGCCAGCATGATTCTCCATGGAGTTCTACTGTAATGAAACAGCCGCAACAAAAGCTGCCGCATCTTAAAATCCTGCAGGAGTCCGCAGATTGGCTCGTGGTCGACAAACCGGTGGGACTCTCGGTTCATAATGAAAAGGTCAACGTTTTGACTCTGCTCACGCAGATCAAGCGCAATCCAAACTTGTCATTCCATGCAGTTCACCGCTTGGATGCCGAGACCAGCGGCGTTTTGCTTGTTGCAAAAGACGCTGAGATTGCCGCAAAGCTGTCTGAAGACATGCAAAAAGATTCTCGCAAACTTTATCAAGCCGTTCTTCGCGGCGAGATGAAAGAAGACGAAGTTTCTTGGGACTGGAAGCTTTCGGATAAGGCCGAAGGCCGCAAGAACCCGCAAGGTCTTTTGAAAGACCGAAAAAATTGCGAGACTCTTGTACGCGTCATCGAAAAGACGAAGTACTTTACCTTGGCGGAGTGTGAGATTCTCACCGGCCGTCAGCACCAGATCCGTAAGCATTCGGCTCTTGCGAAGCATGCGATCGTTGGCGATAAACGTTATAATGATCCAAAGTACAATGAGCGTATTGCAAGCATCTATGGCGCCGAGCGTATGTTCTTGCACGCCTCTGAGCTTCGCATGCGTATCGGCGGTCGTGAAACCGTCTTCACCGCTCCCCCGCCGGCTGAATTTAAAGCTCTGATGCGCGGGAAATAGTTTTTTCTTTCGTGCGGTCCGCCCGCGTGCGTGAGTACTGGCTCCGCACTTCTTCCTCCGTCCGTGCTAGCTGCCGCCGGCGTTCGTCCATCCATGGGAATCGAGGACCTATCCTCGAGCTCCAGTAAGTCCGGCCATCCGGGCCGGCCTTTCGGCATTCAGTAATGACTTTCTCTCCAAAGCATTTACAAGAATCAAAGTACGTTCTTCGGCAGATGTTTATGTGAGCTTTTGGCTTTCTTTTTTCTCACGAACAGTCCGCGTCCTTCTAAATCGTTGAGTTCGTGATACTTGATCACAGTTTTAAACTGCTTTCCCCAGGATAAAATCTTAGTAAAGGGGCGAAGGTCAAAAAGGCCTTTTAAGGATTTTCCTTTTAGCTTTGAAAGTAGGCTTACAAGAAGTGATGTGATGGTTCTGATAAATGCTAAATAAGCTTCACGCGATGGAAGTTTAATCAGCAAATGAATGTGTGACCAGTTAAGTGAAATCTCGTAGAGCTTTATCCCATACTTTTCTGCATGAGATTTTATCAAAGACTCAATTTTTCTATTCCCAAGAGCAAAACAAGAACTCCCAGTACTTTTTAAAATGAGATGAATAGGATTTTTTACTGATAGAGGTCTTGCAGTTTTTCGTTTGCCAGCAAGTAAGCTTCCGCCAAATTCTTTTTTATAATCTTTGATAAAACCAAAGCCCGTCTGTCTCATAAAACCCCCGATGAATATTCCCTACTATACACCCTCTAAAAAAATCATTCCCCTCTACATCGCCTGGCCGACCACGATGGTCGGACAGCCCCGTTCTCACGGACGGAGGACCATCGCGTAATCAAGCGACTGGGCGAGCATGCACACCTCACCGCAAACCACAGAAAAGAAAATCCCTCTCCACAAAATCAGAGAAACTTATAACACGATTTTTTAGAGTGAATTCCCAAGCGCAAACCTAACGCAATTCAAATCACTCGCGAGAGCGCGTAATACCTTCGCCCCGCAGAGATCTCTTACAGAAATAAAAACACAAGGACCCGCACGTAATCTCGCGCCACAACCGAAGCCACCCACGCAAAAATCACGTCAATGCTAATTTAAATAATTCGTATTTCGGATAGCGTCGCTTTTCGCGGTGTCGCTCTGGAGGGAAATAAAAAACCCGCGTCTTTCGATGCGGGTTCTTTGGATTGTTTTTCGATTGTTTCAGGCGCTGTGATTACCAGATGTTGTATTTGTAGTTGCTCTTACCTGTGTTGTACTTGTACGGATTTTTTGTGTTGTACTTGCCACCGTTGTTGTTTTGTTGTTGGTTGCAGTCGCTGTAGTTCCACTTGTAGCACCATTTGCCACCTTTGTACTGCCAGCAGTTCTTCCACCAGTGAAGTGGGCGGCATTTGCGGTGATTGTGGTGGTGACCGTGGCACTTCGCTTTACCCTTCAAGCAGTAGTCGATCACGACTGTTGCACCTGCAGGGATCGGGCTAGTGACTGTGACTACGTTACCTTCGATTGTGAACGTTGCAGCGACGCCGTTAACAGTTACTTTTACAGTGCTTGGATCCACATTATCGTGAGTCAATTCGAACTGAGTCTGGATTGAAGAACCTTGACCAGCCAACTCCGCGATGGAAGCCAAACCGTCAGAGATATCATCGTGAGCGATGTCGATTGCAACACCTGGGCTCAAAGCTACCATGTCGATGTAACCGTAACCGATTTCTTTACCTGCTGGAGCCGGAGAATCAACATAAGTGATTGCAGAAACTTGCAAGTCTTGTGAACCCTTCAACACATGCAGACGATTTGTCAAACCTGCAGCCGTCAAACCTTCACAGTCACGGATGCGAGCGTCGATTTTAACTGGATCTGTTTCAGCTGGAACACCTGCTGGGATTGCAGCACAGATGTCACGGCGGTCCCCGATGAACACAACTCCAAGAGCAGCGTCAGCGCGGAAGAAACCAAGACCTTGTGATTCAGAAAGCAATGCTGGAGTCGTGATACCGTTGAAGAGTGAGAACATGCCCTCTTCACCGCCACCAGAATCTGGATCAGCAACTACTTGAGTCAGCTTTTGAGACAAGTAAGTTTGGATGTCAGCATTAGACAATTCAGAAGATTTCAAAACGATGGGCTCAGAAGCTGCGCGGTACAAGCGGCCTGACCAGCTTGAAGTGCTACCGTGTGAAAGCATCACAGCGATATTAAAGTCAGCTGTTGGCGGCAATGTTTGAACGAAAGCATCAATTTCTGAAGCGATGAAGGCTCTTTGTTCAGCGATAGAGTCTGAAGTTTGAAGTACGAAAAGAACGTCTACTTTACCAGTAGGGTTTGAAGCTACTGTATAAGTGTCTGTGAAACATTTCTCTGAATTCTGCTTGCAAGTGTGTTTGATTCTGCTGCTAACAGTTTTCGTTTCGCTAACGACTCCTGCGACGCTGGCGTCATCAATGACTTGTGTGGATTGAGCGTCTGAACCGCCCTTTGCGCAACCGATCATGCTTAAAGCAAAACCGATGATCATGAATACATTTGAAAGTCCGAAGCTTTGTGTGCCTCTCATTTTTGGCCTCCTACCGTTACTAACCGTTACGATAGAAGTACAGAGCAAGGGGGGTGCCACCGGGACATTCCGGGCGCTTTCCAGCTTAATTCCACATAAAGTTGCTTACTTTGTCTAAACAAATGACAACTGCCGGGCCAAAAACGGTTTTTCCCGGTAGCAGTGACGAATATAGGTATGTCTCAGAGTGAGAACGGGCCCCTGGAGAGATCCAAAGCCCGCCTCTATATATTAGGTATTAGTATTGGTAGTCGACTTTGATCTCTGTGCCCACTGAAGGAGGCGCATCGAATACGACCTTATTGCCAATGACTGTATAACCGATCGTTTGAGCTGGTGTGAAAGTCACCTGAACGGAGCCAGCCACCGGCGTATGAGCGAGCTCCACGGAGTTTGTAAGCGTTCTTACGCTCTCCCCGATGCTCTTAAGCGTTACAGAGTAGTCCGGCGCACAGATACTTGTGCTGAAACCACCCGTGAGGTTCACCGTCTGGTCGATCAAATCGCCGTAGAAGCTGAAACCACCGCTGCCGACTCGCATTGTATCAAGACAAGTCGAATCGCCTGGTTTCACGATAATGCTATAAACCTTCAACTTTTTGCCAGTAGTGCCCCAGTTGTTATTAAACGCAGATACCAACTGAGCCGGACGGTCTTTATAAGTCGCACCACCCGTTTGTCTTTCATCGGCGTCACTGAGAATCACGATGGCAAGATCCGAATCCTGACGGAAGAATCCGTTATTATCTGAGTTGAACTTATTCATGGCCGTCGTCGCAGAAAGTAACGGTTCACTCGCACCCGATGGGCAAGTCCCTGTATTCAAGCAACCCGCAGTCTCTGGACGCTGGATCGAGTTGTTAAACACAGTGCTGTAGTTCGGTACTGACGGAGTCAAAATCTTGCTATTGAAACCAGTCATTGTCAGCAATGAACCGCAGATACCGTAAGGACCTGTACTGCAATCCGTTGTCGTAATACCGATCTGCCAATCGATGGATTTCAACTCTGTTGCAAAGCCTGAGAACTTCGTACCCAATGAAGCCTGCTTAGGATCCATTGAAGCCGAGTTATCATCGATGAACAAGATATCGATCTTACCGAAAGAAGCGTCACTGATGAATGTTTCAGAAGCACCATCAGATTCACGTCTATAAGTCGCAGTCACTTGACCGACGTTACCCGCAGCGTCTGTTTGTTTCGCTGTGATAGACTTCGTGCCAAGTCCGGCTGTGAAAGTCACCCCAATTGAGAACGCACCCGCCGTACAAGCGCCGCTGGTGCTTGTGATGTCGCCAGTGAGAGAGACTGTCAGACCCGTTTCGCAAGTTCCTTTCAAAGTCACTGCAATTGGAACTGCAGTGCCTGGAACTGGATCAGTGATAGTGATAACAGGCGCTGCAGTATCGCGCATAAAGCTGCGAGAGGCTTGACCCACGTTACCGGCAGCGTCTGTTTGAGTTGCTGTGACTACTTTAGCGCCGTCGCCTGAAGACGCGCTGACGTTTGCAGAGTATGCACTGCTTGTACAAGCCACTGTCACTGGGCTTGCAAGGCCGGCACCAGCCAACACAACGTTGAAACCCGTTTCACAAGCACCTTGAACTACGAAGCTTGCGCCCACATAGCTGTTAGCCGCTGGTGAAGTGATTGTGACGATTGGTGGATCTATATCACGAACAAAGTTACGTGAACTTGTACCAACGTTGCCAACAGCATCCGTTTGAGTTGCTGTGACCGCTTTAGTGCCGCTACCCGCAGTGAATAGGATATCACCTGCGAAGACACCGCTCGCGCAAGCCACCACAACAGGAGTCGCAACACCTGAGCCCGCAAGTGTCACGTTCAAGCCCGTTTCACAAGTACCACTGACATTGAGACCGTCTTTAGCCACAGTGCCTTCAGCGGGAGCTGTGATCGCCACTGCTGGAGGAGTCGCATCTTTATTATAGTTACCAGTCACTTGAGTGCTGTTCCCCGCACCGTCTGTCTCAGTCACAACAACTGTTTTAGCACCGTCGTTGTCGCTGAAAGTGATGGTTGAAGAGTAAGTCCCGTTCACACAAGTCGTCGAAGACGCACTTGCAACGCCAGAGCCTGAGAAATTCACAGTCAGACCTGTTTCACATGTACCAGTAATCGTAAGACCTGTACGGCCGGTAGTTCCGTTAGCTGGGTTTGTGATAGTCAATACTGGGGGTGTTGTATCACGGAGATATGTTTTAGAAGCTGTCGCTGTATTACCGGCGCCATCTGTCTGCTTCGCAGTGACTACTTTCGTGCCGTCGCCATTAGAAACAGTCACGTTGGCAGAGTATGAACCAGAAGGACATGTCACGGTCACTTCAGCCGCAAGACCCGCACCGCCAACAACGACATTTAAACCCGTTTCACAAGCACCTTGAACTGTGAAGTTCGTTGGCAAGTATGTATTTGCCGCAGGCGAAGTGATTGTCACTGTTGGTGGAGTTGTATCGCTCACGAAAGTTCTAGAATCAGAACCCGTGTTACCTGCCAAGTCAGTTTGTGAAGCCGTCACTGGTTTATTACCGCTGCCCGTGCTGAACACGATCGAAGCTGCGAAAGTACCTTGAGCAGAGCATGGAGTCACAACATTTGCTGAAACCCCTGTTCCTGACAGGGTCACATTCAAGCCCGCTTCACAAGTACCGGCTACATCAAGACCTGATTGGCCTGTTGTGCCTGCATCTGGCGAAGTGAATTTCACCACTGGAGGTGTTGAGTCACGCAAATAAGAGCCATCCGCTGTCGAAACGTTGCCAGCAGCATCCACTTCTTTTGCATTTACTGCCTTAGCACCGTCACCGGCACTCAAAGCAAGAGTGATTGTATAAGTACCGCCCGAGCTACAAACCACAGAACCTGCATTGGCAATGCCTGCGCCCGTGAAATTGATAGTCAGACCCGCCTCACACGCACCTGTCAAAGTCACAGAGGTATTGACAATCGTGCCGTTGGCCGGAGAAGCAATAGTCAATTTTGGCGGCAATGTATCGCGCAAGAATGTGCGTGATGTAGAACCGGTGTTACCGGCAGCATCCGTTTGCGATGCGATGACCTCTTTGTTGCCATCAAGCGGAGAAGTCGTCACCATTGCAGAGAATGTACCCGCAGCACAAGTCGCCGTCGCTGTCGGCAAGATTCCGCCGCCAGAGAGCTGAACCATCAGACCCGCTTCACAAGTCCCAGTGACTGTGAAAGAAGAGCCCACATAAGTACCGGCAGCCGGGCTTGTGAAAGCCAACACCGGAGCGATTGTATCAACCATGTAATTTTGGTTTGCAGTACCGACGTTACCGGCAGCATCTGTTTGAGTTGCGACAAGAGTCTTAGTCCCTTGACCTGAAGTGATTGCTGTTGTCAGAGTCCAAGCACCGCTTGAGCAAGCCACTGTTTTAGCGGCACTCAAGACAGAGCCAGACAAGACCACGTTAATACCTGTTTCACACGCTCCAGAGAAGGTGCTGTTTGCAGGCAAGTAAGCATTTGCCAAAGGTGAAGTGATTGTCACTTTTGGAGCGATTGTATCTTTGATTGTATTTTTGGAATCAAGACCGAAATTGCCGGCAAGGTCGACTTGGTAAACTTGGAGTTTTACCGGACCATCCGCACCCGGCATAGGAATGCTGGCTGTGAAGGTTCCATTTGTACAAGGCACATCCGGAGCAAGGCCTGAACGGAACTCCCCGAGTCCCACTGGCAAACCGGATTCACAAGTACCGGAAACGGTCATAGCAGAAAGATTTGTAATTGCAGGAATTGCAGAGGTGATTTTAACAGCTGGCGGAGTTGTATCAATGCTCATCGCTGTTGAATCTTTACCTTGGTTACCGGCGCGGTCGATTTGGCCGGCGATGATGTCTTTAGTACCATCGCCGCTGCTTGTTTGAATTGTGGCGCTGAATTGACCGTTTTCACAGTCCGTAGAAATTGGAGTTACGATACCAGGACCATAAATCAAAACAGGCAAACCTGTTTCACAAGTTCCGTTGATGACAGAGGTCACAACGTTGGTCGCTAAAGAAGAAGCGCCGTTAGTGATTTTAACTGCTGGAGGTGTTGTATCTTTTTGAACGCAAAGACGGTCGACAACATCTGTTCCATCGCTTGCAGTTTTCTGAGTTACTACGAGGTCTTTTTGACCATCACCGCTTGAAAGCGTGTAAGTCGTTGAGAAACTACCGGCATTACAAGCCACCGTTGTTGGGGCACCTTCCATGCCCTCTTTAATATCTACCGGAACGCCAGTTACACAGCTACCTGTGACAACAACTGTATTGGTCGCAACTGTATCAATGGTTGGATAAAGAATGATAGGACCATCATTCAACCCGAACTTCGCTGAAGTATCTGGAGCTTTACAGGCGACATCCTGCCCAAGGAAAGTGAGTTTAGAGCACGCCGTTGTCGTCATCAAAGCTGTTAAGCCAAAAAGTAGCGTGAGTGTTTTAATTTGAACCATGGACGTCCCCCGTAGACCTAGTCAAATCTAAGCAATGCAAAGATGGGTCCATCCGGACATCGTCGTGTCAACATATCAAGTCTTGAGAAAGACTGAGTATTCTCATTGTGAAATTTTGAGTTTTTTGCGCAAACAATGACGATCACCAAGGTTACAACACTTTTTATGATCTTCGTTATGTTGCACGCAATCTCGAGCAAGAACTTTGCTCCTTCATGACCACTAGGAGCGTTCCTAAACAGGCAACATTTTCGCAGACCTAGACCTCGTCGTCAGCACCGAGCACCGATTGGCATCAAAGATGCATTTTCAAATCGCATGTCACAGGAAATCGTCAAAACTTTTAGCATCTTTTAAGATGCGCACTCTGGCAGGCGCAATAAAAAAACCGGAGTCTTTCGACTCCGGTTTTTGGTGTTATTTCACTCTGTGGTTAGAGGCTGATTATACCTTCATCAAACCTGCAGTCCATTTCTGGATCATAGCCAGAGTTGACTGCTCGGCACCCGCGAACTGAACCCCGTAAGACTGGTTCGCTTCGCTCCACACGACTTGACCTGTGACCTCGACGAGATCTCGGCCATCTGGGCTTGCGATCTTCATAGTGATAATTCCGCCTTTTTCGAGGGCCTCGTCGGCACTGAACGACGCACCACCGAGGGAGATCGTTTTGAGTGAACCGGAAAGCTCGCGGTCTCCGACCATGAGTCGGATGTCGGAATCCATTTTGAAGCGCTCGAACTTACGACGGCCTGCTGGATCTGCCGCTTTTTGTTTTTCCATCGCGCGCTGTCTGAGAACAGTCCACACGATCAATGGAATCATCAGCAAGCCCGCAAGAATGCCGGCGCCGCTGAAGCCGTCTTTATTATTGCCCGGGCCCTTCAACAAAGCCGTTGAAACCATCCCGCAACCCGCTTTAGGCGGAGTCGCTTCCGACGCTAGACCACGGGCATCGGCTTGGTAAACCGGAGAATAATCCGGCTGACTTGCCTGCACATTGGCTTGAGCTTTGGCCTCAACGATGAGGTTGTAAGAGTTAATGCGAGCTGAAGTCGAAACTTTTCCAAGCAAGCTTGAAATCGCGGTCGCCTTCGCCAGCATGATGTCTTTAATTTGATAGCCCGTGAGGAACGGAGCCTCGCGCATGGCAAGAGCTGCCATCCCCGCGACAAATGGAGTTGCCATACTTGTACCGGACATAGTGCCCGTACGGTTATTCGGCAATGTACTCAAGATCAAAACCCCTGGGCTGGCAATTTGGACTGAGCGAGAACCGAAGTTTGAGAAGCTTGCCAAGTAGTCATAATCCGTGGTCGCAGCCACAGATACGTTTGAAGGAACGTCATAGTTTGCCGGATACATCGAAACAGAATCGTTGTTCTTGCCGTTATTACCCGCCGCTGTTGCAATGAACATACGGTTTGAGTAAGCAAAAGTCAGAGCTTCATGGAGGGCGCGGCTATAAGACGAACCACCCCAAGAGTTGTTGATCACGCGCGCACCGTTATTCACGGCATAGTAAATCGCGCGGATGGCATTTGAAGTGGTGCCCGAGCCGTTTGCATCGAGGAATTTCAAAGGCATGATGCGCATTTTCGCAGTTTCGGTAATTGTCGGCGCGAAGATATTGAGACTCGTTCCAACGATAATACCAGCCACGTGGGTACCATGACCGTCGTCATCATAGAAGTCCGGCGAATTGCTGATGAAATTCCAGCCGTTGATGTCATCGATATAACCGTTATAGTCGTCGTCTACGCCGTTCAAAGCTTCGCGAGTATTCACCCACAATGCATTTGAGTTCTGGAACACCGGATGATTCTTATCAAGGCCCGTATCGACGATTGCTACGATCGGACGGTAGGTTGACGAAGACGATTCGATGGCCCAAGCTTCAGCAACTTTCGTTTGAGCGCCGTTTTGAGAATAGCTCGTCGACGAAGCCGACACTTGATCTAACGCTTGAACTTCACCGGCTTCGTAAACCTTGTCAGGGGCACCGAGGCCCGCACGGTCATCGAAGTCTGATTTCTTAAAGACAAAGTTAGGCTCAATATACTCAACATCTGGATCGTTTGAGAGCTCCTCAATCGAAGTCGTATCTCCCGTTCCGCCCTTCAACGAGATATGAACCATGTTCATCTGCGGAAAGGAGCCCTTCATGTTGATTTTATTAGAGACCTTATTGAGTGCACCCGAGGGCGCCGCCATCGGTTTGAACTTCACGATATACTCTCCCGGGACCGCTTCCGGACCAGAAGATTGGGCATTGGCCATAGAAAGGCCGACAAAAAACGCAAATATCGTTGTAAGCATTGCCGAATGACTATCCACTCATGCTCCCTTGATGATAGATATTTATCGGACAATGGTCGGGAGGGCTTTAGGGCCTTTTAGCCTCAAACTGGGATGGGTGTGGAAATCTCAAAATGTTTACCTATGTCCACACCAATTCGCTTTGAGCTACCAATCAAAATGAGACTCTAATAGAATGGTTTCAATATGAATCACTTCCTCAAAACACTCCGTCAGATCTTCCTTAAGGGTCTTTTCACCTTCTTGCCTATCGCCGTCACGATTTACATCATCTACGCCGGTATTGTGATCATGGAAAGCATGCTGGGCACAACCATCCAGCGCTTCTTCCCGTCTCTGTATGTTCCAGGGATTGGTTTGTTACTCACGATTGTGTTTATTTTCCTGTTGGGTCTTCTGCTTAACAATATCCTGACAGCCAGCTTCTTCGGAAATATTGAAAGACAGCTGATGAAGGTGCCCTTTATTAAGGCGATCTACTCTCCGCTCAAGGACGTGATGAACTTGTTCTCGCATAATGGCTCTAAAGAAATGAAGAGCGTTGTGCTGGTCGATGTCGGCGACATCAAGATGCTGGGGCTTGTAACCCGCGATGACTTTAGCGATATTCAAGTCAACGGCCATCTGAATGACCGCGTGGCGGTGTTTGTTCCGCTCAGCTACGGCTTGGGTGGTTACACGATGCTGGTGTCGCGTTCAAAGATCACTGAAATCGATATGCCGGCGGAAAAGGCCATGAGCCTCGCCATCACTGGTTGGGTGAAAGTCGCCCACAAACATGACGGAGAATCTCGATGAGTGAACCGGTAATGACAACTCTGAATAAGGCCCATCGAATTAACCTGAATCCAGCGATCTACGGAACCTTTGCTGAGATCGGTGCCGGCCAAGAAGTGGCAAGACACTTTTTCGTTGCCGGGAAAGCTTCTCAGACTGTTGCCAAAACTATTTCCGCTTACGACATGACTTTCAGTGATGAGATCTATGGCCGTGAAAAGCATGGCCGTTATGTTTGCGAATCCCGTCTCGAAAAAATGCTGGGCCACGAGTACTCCCTTCTGGTCGAGCGTTTGAGTTCGAAGCGCGGCCCGCAAACTCAGTTCTTTGCTTTTGCCAATACCGTGGCGACCGGCTCTGCCAATGACAATAAAAAATACTGCCATGGCTGGATGGGAGTCCGTTTCCAGAAACGCCCCCAAGGACCTTTCTGCGACATCATCCTGCATGTTCGCATGCAAGACCGTCATCGCCTGCAACAACAAGAGGCCCTCGGTATTTTGGGTGTCAACTTAGTCGATGCGGCTTTCTATCATTCTGACAATGCTGAAGAGTTCATTCCTTGCCTCGTTGATAACCTCAAAGAAGGCCAGATCATCATCGATGTTTTGCGCTTCCATGGTGATGACCTCAAACACTTCAATCCGCACCTCATGAACTTGGAACTTGTTCACCGCGGACTTTCTGAAGCGGTTCTCTTCGGCCCGAATAAAGAGATCCTGCACGTCTCGGATGCCACTTACAAAAAAGCTCTGCTTATTCAGCGCGGGACCTACCGCCCTGTCACGAAGACTCACATTGATGTTCTTAGCAAGGGCCTGATCCACTTTAAAAAAGACTTCAACCTCAAAGACGATCAGTGCCTCTCCGTGATGGAACTGACAATGAGAAATCTGCAACAGTCCGACGGCGAAGTGGATACCAAAGACTTCTTAGACCGCATCGAAACTCTGTGCAGCTTAGGGCAGCACGTTTTGGTTTCTAACTTCTTCTATTTTTATTCGCTTAAGACGTTTATCCGTCAGTACTCCCAGGAACCTATGGCGATCGTGATTGGCGCCTCTCACTTAGACCGCGTCTTTGATGAGGCCCGCTACAAAAATCTTCAGGGCGGTATCCTTGAAGGCCTTGGTAAGCTCTTGGATGCCAATACGAAGCTCTACGTCTATCCACACAAGACGGATATCACTTGCATGACAGCAAAGAGCTTCTTCCCTGCTCCGGCATTAAGACATATCTACACGCATTTCAAAGACAGCGGTCAGGTTTGCGATATCGCAGGCTGTGATGAGACTGAGGTGTACACCCACTCGGATCAGGTGCACGAAATGATCCTCAAAAAAAATCCCCAGTGGGAGACTCTAGTTCCAACTGGGGTCCGGGATCTTATTCGTACCAAAAAATTATTTGGATACTTGTAAGTATGAAAAAATAGGGTCCGTGCTAAAGCCGTATTTATTAAATACCTGTGAGTAACCTCCCTCCCAACTTGGATACAAAGATCCTATTTCAAACTTCGTACCGAGATGGGAGAAAATCTACGATGTTCCCACTTTCAAAAGATATACACCTGTTCAAACGCTGACGAACACCGTCGAACTCTTTAGGTGCCAGGCCCTGTTTCTTGTTGCACCGAGTCCGGAAAGAGGACCTGGCACTGTTTCATTTCGAGATTATTTCCACAGCGCGGTTCGCATGGAAATCGCGGCCATTTGATAGCCTTCGATCGGAAAGCTGAGGGTGTCTTCTTTGTCCGTGACGGCCATGGTGTAAAGCAATGGCAAGTAGTGCTCCGAAGTCGGAACCGACATCGCCGCATCTTCCGGCCATACCTTATCGTAGTCGATGAGCTTTTGCACGTCGCGCTCTTCGATTGCTTTTTTGACGTTCGTATCAAAATTCAAAGACCAGGCATAAGGCGATGGATCGCCATGCCATTTCACCGCACGCAGGTTGTGAACGATATTGCCGCTGGCAATGATCATCACCCCTTCTTCGCGAAGACGCTTCAAACCCTGAGCAAACGCATAGTGCTCCACCGGAGTAAAGAGTTCATTCAGACTCAACTGCAAAACAGGAATGTCGGCTTTTGGAAAAAGATGAATGAGAACCGACCACGCGCCATGATCCAAGCCCCATGCTTTTGTCAGCTTCACCGTCGGCATGAGTTCGTGAATACGATGCGCAAGCTCAGGCGCACCGGGTGCAGGATACTCGGTCTTAAAGAGCTTTTCTGGAAATCCGAAAAAATCATGAATCGTCTGCGGTTTGTCGACACTCACCACTTGAGTTCCGGAGGTCTGCCAATGGGCAGACACCACCAGAATGGCTTTTGGCCGAGGGAGGGACCCACCAAGTCTGAGGAGGGCATCCCCAAACTCAGTGTGATCTATTGCATTCATCGGAGACCCATGGCCAGCAAATAACACGGGCATGCGATTTGAGTTCGTCATAAAGGTCTCCTTTCAGAATGAAATATAAAACTACTTAGCAGCTTGCGCTTTTTCTTTAATAGCTTCGACTCTCAAATCAAGAGTCACTTCGTCGCCAACAACGGGGCCGACTTCAACTGCTTTAGACCAGTTCAAACCATAGTCTTTGCGGTTGATTTTAGTCGATGCACGGAAAGCAACGCGCTCGTTACCCCATGGATCTTTCACACTACCGGTATATTTTGCATCCAAAGTCACAGGCTTCGTCACGCCATGAATCGTCAAATCACCGGAAATCTTCAAAGCTTCTGGAGTGCCAGTCACTTTCTTAGATTTAAACGTCAGCTTTTCGAATTTCTTCGCATCGAAGAAGTCCGGGCTGCGCAAGTGCTCGTCACGGTCTTTGTTATCTGTGTTAATTGACGCTGCCTTAATCGACACATCTAATGTCGACTTATCCAATTTAGGATCAATTTTGATAGTGCCTTCAAAATCAGTGAACTTACCCTCGACTGTCGCGACTACCAAGTGAGTCACTTCGAAGCCGACTTTTGAGTGAGCTGCATCGAGTTTGTAAGTTCCCTCTGGAACTTTTGTTTCTGCCATTGCCATAGAGCCCATCAAAAGAGCTGGAGCGATAAGTGTCATGAGTTTCATAAGGTCATTCCTCCTAGTTTGTTGACTTGTTCACATGGACTATCCTAGGCCGCTTTATGTTGTTGCGGCAGGAGACAAAATCAAGATATACTGTTTCACAGGTGCAACAATTATGAGTATCGATCTGAATCAAATATTGATATTTACCAAGGTGATAGAGACCGGAAGTTTTACAAAAGCGGCCGAGTTGCTAAAACAACCTAAGTCGAGGATCAGCCGAAGACTCGCCGCGCTAGAAAAATCCCTCGGCACTCAACTGATCTATCGCACAACGAGACAGTTGCAGCTCACCGAAACCGGCAAAGATTATTATCGCCGTTGCGCTCCCCTGATTCAGGATCTGGAAAATGCGAACAATGCAATGACTTCGCACGCAGAAGAAATCAGTGGCACTCTTCGCATCACCGCGCCTGAAGACTACGGCAAGCACATCGTTGTGCCGCTCATTGATGAGTTCATTAAGAAGCACCCCAAGGTCAGAGCCGAAGTGATCTTGTCAGGGGCCTACTTGGATTTGGTGAAGGAATCCATCGACATTGCTTTTCGCATCGGGAATCTCAAAGACGCTGCGATGAAATCAAAACGCATTTCAAGCATTGTCTCGATCCCCGTGGCGGCGCCGGCGTTTCTAGAAAAGTTGCCGCCGATCACCAAGCCCGAACAGCTCTCGCACGTGCCGTGCTTAAGTTTCCGGCCCGGCTCACGCAATCAGTGGCGCCTGCTTCGCGAAAAGCAAGATGTGAAGGTCAAAGTGCAAGGACCGATCTCGTCGAACTCTCCGGAGTTCATCTATCACTGCACCCTGCTCGGCCGCGGCGTAGGTCTGGTGCCGGAGTTCTTGTGTTCCGAAGCTCTCCAGAGTGGTCGCTTGGTCCAGGTGCTAAAAGGCTGGAGTTCAGAGGCCATCCCAATCCACATTCTCACTCCGGTACAGAAGGATATTCCGCTTAAGACCAAAGCCTTTATGGCCTTTGCCGCCGAGCGATTGTAGCTCCTCAAGGCGCTTTCATTTTCACTCCATATTTCAAAAACTTATAAAGTCAGCGCGGCTAAATACCGATTTTTTAGGCATGAAAGACGACGGACAAAACGGCCCCGCGGGGCTTAATGGTGGAACAATCGATATCACTTCTTCTGACTGGAAGTCAGAGGCGGGACCTATCAAAGTTTATCTGAACGATAAAACGGTTTCTGAAATCATGGTGAACCGCTGGGATCGTATCTTTATCGAAAGAAATGGCATGATCCAAGAAGCCGAACACGGCTTTCAGAATGCCGAAGCTCTGGCGCGCTTGGTGCGCGCACTGGCAGTGGCTGTCGGCAAAGAACTCAATCGCCGCTTTCCTTGCTTGGATGCTCGTCTGCCCGACGGCTCGCGCTTGCACTTGGTGGTTCCACCGGTGGCCCTCGATGGCCCGACGATTACGATTCGTAAATCTTCAGATCACGTCATGAGCTATCAAGAGCTGATTCAAAAAGGCTCGATTGATGGCAAGGCGATTTTCTTTTTAAATCGCGCGGTCTACGCCAAACAAAACATGGTGATCAGCGGCGGTACCGGCAGCGGCAAAACAACGTTGCTAAATGTCATGAGCTCTTTCATCGGCGATCACGAGCGCGTGGTCACGATCGAAGACACCGCGGAATTAAAACTCAACGTCAGAAATGTTGTTCGCATGGAGACCAAACCCGCCGTGGGCTCTGAACCTGCCATCACGATGGAAAGTCTTTTGAAGAATGCTCTTCGTATGCGTCCGGATCGCATTGTGATTGGTGAGTGCCGTGGCGCTGAAGCCATGGACATGCTCATGGCGATGAACACGGGTCACGAAGGCAGCCTAACCACGGTGCATGCCAATAGCGCCGCCGATGCCCTTCGCCGGATGGAATCGATGGTTCTGCGTTCAGGAATCGAAGCGCCGCTGTCGATGATCCAGATGGACCTCGGCAACACAATCAACTTCATTGTTCAGGCCGAGCGGTCTTTTGACGGCAAACGCCGCGTGGTCGAGATCCTCGAGGTCTGTGGCCGCGATAAGGATTCTTATATCACTCGCGAGATCTTTAAGTACGATCCAGACAAGGGCAGCCTTGTGTCCACAGGTATCGTGCCTCGTTTTGTCGAGCAAAGTCGCGATGAAAAACTCGCCCTCAATGCGGAGATATTCGATCCTGACAAGAAAGTCCGCCTGACTTAATGTCAGATTCTTAGACAGTCTTCCCTTCTTTACAAGCCCCCTGCCATTCAGGGGCGCCGACCCGGGGTTTTTGCTATAACAAACCTCTATGAAATGGACATTGTTGTTGGCCTCCGTGGCCCTCCTTGGCGCATGCACTCCGAAGAATGGTTTTGTGGAAGCTCTTCCGATGGAGGACCATCAGTCTGTTATTTGGAACGAAGACACGCGCGAAGACATCGGCGCCTTTGATCAAGACGGCCAGCTCGCCCAATCCACGGCACTTTTTATTCGCGACTACCGCCTTAAAAAGGACGCAAACGGCGACTTCAATTTCGAAGCCCGCCCGCTGAGTTCTGCCTACCCGATCTGTAAAGACGAAAAATTTCTCGATCAGAATGTCCTAGGTCATTGCTCAGGAGTTCTGATTGGTCCACGCCAGGTTCTAACCGCGGGCCACTGCGTACCTGAAGAAAAACTCTGCACCGGCAGCTTCGTGACGTTTGGTCACACCCAAATCAAAGCGATGGATTTGAAACTCACAGGCGATGAAGTCTATGCTTGTAAGCGCATTATCAAACTTGAATACACCAGCACCCGGGACTATGCGATTATTGAACTTGATCGCGACGTGACTCAGGCGCAGCCGGTGAAGATCGGCCGCGCAGATGTTCTGCAAGAGAATGAACCCGTCTTGAGCTTCTCGTACCCTCTGGGTTTGCCGTTAAAGCGCGACGAAGGCTCTGTTTTCCAAAATTCTGCCGGTGGCTTTTATCTGCGTGTGCGAGCCGACACTTTTGCCGGAAGCTCAGGCTCGCCATTATTTAACAGCAAGGGTGAGCTCGTCGGCATTCTCAGTTCAGGCACCGAAGACTTCGATGAAGACGAAGTTCGTAAAATCCAAGAAGAGAAAAAGCCCGGCGCTTGCATCAACTTCAAGCGCTGCACGGATTCAAACTGCTTCGGCGAGCGCTATCTCAAAACCGAGGGCATTGAATTCCCTTAGGCCTCGCCGCTTTGCTGACTTCGACCTGATTTTCCGTCAATCAATTCATTGAGCTGCCAAATCGTAGTTTGGAAAGTTCGGACTTGCGCGCCTAATTCTTCAGACGAGGCGGCCACTTCCTCAGCCGTGGCTGAGTTGCTTTGAATCCCTTGATCAATCTGATTCAGACCCGAGGTCGCCTGCTCAATTCCTGCTGCTTGATTGCTGCTGGCCTCGGCGATTTGCCGGCTAAGATCCGTGATCTTGCGGATAGAGCCCACAACACTTTGGAAAGATTTTTGACTTTGCCCGGTCATATCAACACCACTTTGAACTTGGCCCGAAGACTTGCGAATGAGGTCGGCAATTTCTTTTGCTGACAACGCACTCTTTTGCGCCAAAGATCTCACGGCATCCGCAACAACCGCAAAGCCTTTTCCCAACTCGCCGGCACGAGCAGCTTCAACTGCCGCATTGAGCGCCAGCAAGTTTGTTTGGAAAGCAATGTCGTCGATTGTCGCGATGATCTCTTCCATTTTATTGGATTCATTTTGGATTTGTGACATGCGGCCCGCGAGTTCGTCCATTCCTTTGCCTCCGGTTTCAGCTTCAGACTGGACTTCGTGCGCAGACTCCGCAGCTTCGCTGGAGTTTTTTGCGTTTAACTGAATCATGCTTGAAAGCTCTTCCATTGAAGCCACGCTTTCCTCTACGGATGCTGCGGACTCAACCGCAGATTCTGAAAGTCTTTGCGAAGCCGTCGTCAAATGCTCTGAAGCAAGCTTGACCTGCTGAATGGCCTCGGTCATAGCTCTTTGCACGGAAGACAGGGTCGAGAAAATATAGCGGAAGAAAACCACCAAAAGCAGGATCGACACCAACAGCGCAACAGCCAGCCCCGTCAAGAGAGCCATCTTGGTTTTTTCAGCGGCATCAATGGTCGCGTTAGATCTTTCAATCATGCGGGACTTAAGCCCCTCCACCAAATCGTCATTGGTTTTAATCATGCTCTCTTTCACAGTAGAAACCGGGCCTGTGGCGAACTCTTGTAAAAGCGCCGTCTTTTCTTCAGGTGTAAAAGAAGACTTTTCGATTTTTGCTAAAAGCGCTTCCGCGGCATTTTCAAATTTATCTGAATCATTCTTGAAAGCTGTAAAGAGCTGCTTTACTTGAGGACTCATTTCGATCTTCTCGAGTTTATCGAGCTCATCGCCGATCCCTTTGATGCTCTCGTGAGCCTGCTTAATAAAACTATCTCTTTTAGTAGGATTGTCCCAGGTCATAAAAACTCCGTTGAAGTAACGGAGAGTACTCACTAAATAAACTTGAGTCTCATAAGAACCAATCAACTGAGGCACGTTTCGATCCCCGATCAGGTGACTCCACTCTGCAACTTCAGACGACTCCTTAATCCCAATCGCACTCACGATGACCATGCAAAACAACGGAACTGCCGACAACAACAACAACTTCAACCGCAAACCACTCAGTAATTTCATAAATCCCCCGCTCTTCTGTTTTCGGAGTTCCTGAGGCTTTCTTGAGACTGGTTCACAAATTGGCGGCGGGGATTTTTCTTCGGTAAGAACGGATAAACCGAACAAGTCGCTTGCCGATGCCGCCTCCAGCACTGATAAGCGCGACCTTCATCCTGATTCTTCTTCTCTTCAGAAGTATCCTGAATTGGTTTAAGAACCGCCATGATATCTTCATTTGACCGTGTCCCGTGTAATGGGGATGTAACTTTGATGTAATGCTATCAGCTTAATATTTGGTCAACCAATGAGGTAAGAAATGAAAATGACATTGTTTTTAGCAACCCTCCTCAGTTTTCAGCTCGTCTTTGCCGCCGGCACTCAGCCGAAGAATTTCCATGCCGTGGATGCTGTTGTGGTCAGAGGTGCTGAACCGACGAAAAGCAATATTTCATGGCTCCAAGATCTCGGAGTTCAAACGATTGTGAAATTAGACGACGAAAATCGCGAAGAGCTCTCATGGGGAATTCCGGTAGAGTATTTACCGATTAATAGATTCGGTTTGAATCTCTCGTATGAAATGGTCACAAATATTTTAGACCGTATTGAGAGTGCTAAGAGCAAAGGTCTCGTTTACGTTCACTGCCAGAAAGGTGCAGACCGTACGGGACTTATTATTGCTCTTTATAGAATTAAAAACGGCTGGTCGATCGATGCGGCAAGAGCTGAAATGAATGCGCCACAATACGGACATAGCTCGCTGCAGGTATGGATTGATTTAAAATTCGAAGAGTACGCTGCGCGTTTGGTTCAAGAACAAACCAACTAACTCCCCTTCTTTCATTTCCAGATTTGAGGGACTGAAGCTGCCGTGGCATCTCCGCGGCCCAAATCGCCTAAGTCCCAATTCTCTTCCATCAATTTCAAAAGACTATAAGTCGACAAACTCGCTGAGTAATTCCCAGCCTGTACAGCGGGTCCGAAAATGCTCGTATAGATTTGGTTACGCAACCCAGGACCGCTCTCATCAAACGTCGAGATAAGAACCGTGTTTTCCATAAATTTTGAATTGCTAATGTAACTACCAAACTTCTGCCCGTACCACTTATCGGCGTACGCAACACCGGTGTCATGCCCACAATTTTTAAGGTTAGGAACGTAGAACACATAATTTGGCAACGTCCCGTTGGCGACATCTTTATCAAAATCAGAAGCATTCACGATGCGCGCGCAGCGAGCCAGATTTTTCTGAATATTGATATAGCTGATAAAAGGATTGTGTCTGCGTACATAACCTTTGCTGGACATGCCGGTAAAACAATTTCCGGGATAATCTTCGGCATAAACCTTCCAGGTGAGGTTCTTCTTCTCTAAAAGATCGATGATATTCGTGGAGTCAATATCATACTGAGCATCGCCCTTCACTCCGTTGAGCGATCCTGAAGTTAAAGCGACATAATTTCCCTGAGAAGGATGTGTGAGTGCTGAAAAGTTTGTAAAGTTAGATCCGGACTTCGCGAGTTTTCCAAAAAATGGCTGCGCCAGCGCCGTTGAGTAATTGGTATTTTCAAAGAGAACAAATATCGCGTGATCAAAATACTTCCCGCTCTGGGGCGCCGCCAATGTCAATTGAGAAACAGTCACGAATGAGATGAAGGTAAGAATTTTTAAGAGCTGCATACGGACTCCTTTTATTTATTTTGCACGATCCTGATGCTCCTGTGGGCGGACCTTATTCAGCGAAAGAATCCTTCCGTCGCCGGCATCAACGACCACCTCCATAAGATTGGCGTCGGGGTGCATGATTTGAACGGAGTAAACCAAATGTCCTTCGTCTTTTTCGAGATTCATGGATAGAAGACTTCCCGGCTGAGCTCTTTGGGCAATTCTCAGGGCTTGGCTTGACGGAATCTTTGCATGCACTGGCATTTCTCTATGCGGGGCCCCACCTTTTGCAAAGGCCATCACAGGAAAAATCAAGTAAGCAAGACTCAACATAAGGACCCCTTTTAACGCGGCCTTTGCTAGGACCGCGACTCTAACCTAGTCTACTCAGATTGCAGGAGAATTACAGGCGGATTACGCCTTCAAATCAGGGATAAAAACAGAAACTTGAAAGCCACGGCCTTTTTCTTGTGAGACTTCCACACGGCCGCTATGGGCCTCTACGATGGACTTCACGATGGCAAGCCCCAGTCCCGAACCCTTGGTTGTGCGGCTCTTGTCGCCGCGATAAAGACGGTCCCAGATCCTATGAATTTCCGATTCAGGAACTCCAGGGCCTTCGTCGCTGACCGAAATAACAAGTTCTTGAGATCTTTTTTCAGCCATAATGGTCACTTTAGAATCTGCCGGTGAAAACTTAATGGCATTATCCAGCAAATTGCCTAGCACCTGCTTGACTCGTTTTCTATCGAGCTGCCATTGCAGTCCCGCTTCAACTGACTGAACGGCGATATGAATTCGTTTTTCTTGCGCAACAAATTCA
The DNA here is from genome assembly GCA_018266295.1 of Bdellovibrionales bacterium. Classification (NCBI taxonomy): domain Bacteria; kingdom Pseudomonadati; phylum Bdellovibrionota; class Bdellovibrionia; order Bdellovibrionales; species Bdellovibrionales bacterium. Next base: position 343,083 of record JAFEAQ010000006.1, read on the forward strand.
TAAATATCCGCCACGTCGCCAAGAAGACTGCCTACGTCAGAAAGTTCATACTTCAAAGACAGTGTGCCCGCTTGAGCTTCGGAAATACTCATCAGCTGATCTACCAGATTGGATATTTCTGCCGAGCTTTCGGCGCACTCAGAAAGGGCCTCTCGATGATATTCAAGATTGTCCGTATTCAGCGCGTCCTCGGCAATGGCGCGGATTCTTGTCAAAGGAGTTCTAATATCATGAGCCACATTATCCAGCGACTCCCTCATCACTTGAACCAGCTTTTCGATCCGGGCGATCATCCGGTTAAAAGTCTCCGTCAGATCGTAGATCTCATCACGAACTTTACCGAACTCAACCCGTTTGCTGAGGTCCCCGCGCTCAATTTCATGCATCGCCGACAACAAGTGTCTAAGCGGCGCCAGCGAACGGCGCGCATACCAAATCCCCAGGCCAATACTCATAAGCGCGATGACCACTTCAGTCACTCCGAAAATTTGAACGATGCTCTCAAGTATGTCTTCACGATCTTCGCTGCTTTTACCCACTTGCAAGTAATAGCCACCGTCAATTTTTTCAGTGAGCAAATCAAATTTATCTTCGTCGTTGATCGCCGACAGCGCATGCCAACCGAGGATTTTTTCCGGGTGTGCTTCTTTTTCAAGTAAGCTATCGAAGTTGAATTGCTTTTCTTGGACCGAAGGCTTCACGTAAATAGTTTCGCCAAGATCATTTAAAACTCGGATCATAAAAGGCGCATTCACAATGCGGTTCTTTTCATTCGATTGAAAGAGCTTCAGCCCCTTCACTCCTTCGGTCGAAAGAACCGTTGCCGACTCTTGAAGTTTCGCGAACAAAACTTCCCGGTTTGAAGTCTCTAAAGACATTTGCAGCTGGAAGTAAGTAATGGCAAAGGCGACGACCAGGCCAAGAGCCAACGTCAGCGAAAACATCAAAGCGATGCGGGCTGAAATGGAAAGACGTTGTCTCTTATTTTCGGATGGCATAGCCGACACCGCGGATGGTCTTAATGATCTTACTCTCAAAGCCCTTATCGATTTTATTTCTCAGCCGGCAAATCAAAACATCCACCACATTGGTTTGTGGATCAAAGTCGTATTTCCAAACTTTTTCTAAAATCTGAGTTTTAGAAAGAATGCGGTCTTGATTCCGCATCAGGCACTCCAGCAATGCAAATTCTTTTTGGTGAAGCACGATTTCAGATCCGCCGCGCGTGACAGTTCTGTTCAGAAGATCCATTTCAAGATCCTGGAATTTTAATTTTTTGCTTTCCACTTGTTTGACGGAACGACGGAGTAACGACCGCGCTCGCAGCAGCAGCTCTGAAAACGAGAACGGCTTCACCATGTAGTCATCTCCGCCTCTTTGCAGACCTTCGATGCGATCTTCGGTGGAACGTTTGGCACTTAAGAATAGCACCGGCGTATCGATCCCCTCACCGCGCAGCTTTTCGACGAGCGAAAAACCATCAAGACCCGGCAGCATGACATCGACGATGAAAAGATCATACTCTTCGGCAAGGGCCAACTGCAGCGCTTGACTCCCATCACTCGAGGTCTCTGCATTATAGCCGGCCTCACTAAAGCCTTTTAGTAATAACTGGGCAACTTTTGCTTCGTCTTCTACTATCAATACTCGCATCAGAGACTCTCCCCAGAGTGGATAGGAGATAGGAAATCCTAGTTTATGTACTCCGGCAATTATTTTCTCTCAAGTGACGTGTGCGTAATGAACGTAAAAACGTTTAGTTTGAACGAACGGCCTTGTACTTCTTACTCATAAAGTGAGCCATGGTGTTCACGTCGCTCTTCCAGCCTTCAATATCATGGGTCTGAAGGGCTTTGATATAGCCATTGAGATCCGTCACGCTCTGACGGTGGATCTGACCCAATGTGTAAGCTTCAAAGTAGATGGCATCAAAGTCATCATCTTGGCTGCTACCGAGGCTCACGCCCACACTCCCCCAGAAGATGGGGCGGATCAACATGTCCGCGCCAAGGACCTGGGCGTAACCATAGAGCTTCGAGGCCTGCGACCCCTGCTCCATGCGAATGGCTGTGAAAATCTTGGACTTCGCATCCAAAAGCGGAGCGGTTGCAACCGGATAGACCGAGGCCTGCGTTTGCTCTTTGAATTCCAAGTATCTGACTTGGCCGCCGATGTTAGCAAGGACCTGATAGCGAACCATGCCTGCCGAGCCGCCACCTTCTTTCATCGTTTTCACGATATCAAGAATTCGGCTCGACGGTGCAAATCCCAGGAGCGCCACTCGCACCGCCTCGCGGACTTGCGGAGTGACCTCAGAGGTCAAATCATCGCGAACGAGATTTGAGCCCGTCAGTTTCTTGGGACTGATGCTATCACCACGACTTTGTGAAGTCGCGAGCATGTTTTGGATGACCGGGGGAGGGGCCACTTGTTCGCCCATCAGGCCTTTCATGTACATATCAAAAACACGGCCGACATCCAGAGTGGAATCATAGAGTGTCGACGACATCATAAAACGATAAAGATCATAGGCCACAGGGCACGGGCCAAAATCGTCGAAGTCGTTCACGGTAAACTTAGAAGCACCATTCTGTTGAACGAGAAAACCAAAGTTCTCTGCGTGGGCATCACCGACACAGAGCCCAGCGAATTTAGAAAAGTTTTTGGTAATGTACAACTCATCCTGATTCGCCTTCAAAATCAGGTAAAAATAGTCGACGAAGGAGCGGACAAAGTGAAACGAGTTCTTAGAATTTTCGACCTTCGTTGCATCAAACGAGTAGCTCACATCCGTCAAAGCCACCGAAGCCATCCCTCGGTCTGGCGACATACTCCCCGTGGATTGACACCCTAAAACTGAAACCATTAACCACACTGCTAAATTAAGCACCTTCATGCTGCAACTCCATCGAGGAACTTTTACGATAAGAAATGACAATGGCAATCACAAGAATCGCCAAAAGAATCAGTGACGAATATCCCCGTCCAAAATTCAAACCACCTTGATCCGGAGACTTCGTCAGCACATCGCCAAATGTCGCTCCGAAAGGACGTGTCAGGACAAACGCAACCCAGAAAAGCAATATGCGCGGGATTTTTGTAAAGTAGTACGCGGCAAGAATCACCCCTAAGACCGTGGTGATAAGTATCCAACTCCCTAAGAAACCAAGACCTGAATCATCCGCCAAGAAATCACCCAGCGCTGTTCCCAGCGTGTTCGAGAACAGAATCGTCATCCAGTAAAAAATCTCGGCCTGACGGGTTTTAATATTATCAACCGAAACATTCCCGACAGTGATTCTCCAAGCGGCAAGCAACGACAACAAGATGCTGATCAAGATCAAAGCGCCCGTCGTGTAACCGAGCTCAAGGGTGCGATCCATATAATCCGACATTGTCGTGCCGGCGGTGCTTGTTGCAATAATGACAGTCCAGTAAAGGTAAGGGTGATGTTTCTTCGATGCCAGCTGCAGGCCCAAAGCAATCAGGAAAATGGAAAAGAAGATCAGCGTGCTTGCGAGGTAGCCCATATTCATCGTCATCGAAAGCCAGTCGCCACCGGTTTCACCCAGCGTCGTTGCAGTGATTTTCATGACCCAAAACGCGGCAGTAATTTGCGGGAGCTTATTAACGAAATCGGAGTTTTGCTGGGTGGTCTCCAAAAGACGCCCTTTCCTTTAAGATGTAAAGGTCAAAGGGTAACGGATGGACCTTGCATGGTCCTGGCACACACATTACATGAGTGTAATGCAGCGAGTTCATTCGAAGGTCTTAGGGAGGTTGCCTATGGCGTCCATTTCTTTATCGGCCCTAAACAAAGCTGAAGACACGGGCTATTGAGTTTGCTAGGCTCGTTGAGATGAGACCATGTGACCGCAAATACTATTATGGCGAACCAGGAAAGAAGCTCCTCATTCAAGAGTGGGGTTCTGAAGATTTGCCTGTGGTTTTGTTCGTTCATGGCTTTCCCGGATGCGCCGATCACGGTGGTCTGATGGCCGCTTCATCCAAATGGGGTGCCTTTCGCTTGATCGCCATGGATCGCCCTGGCTATGGTCTATCCGATCTGCAAAAAAATATCACGCCATCTAAGTTTGCCGAGCAGATCAAAGGCCTTTTGGATGAAAAAGGGATTGATGAGCTTTCAATCATCACCGTGAGCGGTGGTGCCCCTTACGCGATGGCCGTTGCTTATCTTTTGCAAGAACGGGTTCGCAAGATGACCTCGGTTGCTGGTGCGGCCCCTTTGACTTTGAAAAACTGCCGCTACATGAGCTCAGCTCAAGTGCGCATGTGGATGCTACGTACTTTCGTTCCGCAATCGGTTTTGGAATACACGATGGGCCGCTTGTGGAAATCAGGCATCGAAAAAGTCGACCAATTTCTTTTTAGTGAAAACAATGAGTTCTCTGCACCCGATCAGGAAGTCTTTGCTCACGCTGAAATTGGTCCGTTGCTGATGAGTACTCTCAGAACGGCCCTCTCTCAGGGACCGGGCGCTTTGTTAGTGGATCTTCAAGTGATTAAAAGCGCGTGGGGATTCCCGCTGAGTGGAATCACTTGCCCCGTGACTTTGTGGCACGGAAGCTCCGACAACGTGATTCATTACCAATACGCCCATGAAATGCAGAAGCTTTTGCCAAAGGCCGAGTTAAAATTCATTTCCGACGAAGGCCACTACTCTATTTCTTTGAATCGCCGCGACGAAATCCTCGGCGATTTGTTGTTCTAAGCAAGAACTAGACTTTACTTCATGTTAATGCAGCTGGTGCTTGTGCAAATCTGCAAGGCGCCGCTGGATTTCGTATAGTTGCCAGTGGGCTTTAACGAAACGCAACCAATGCTTCCGTTCGTACAACTTGAAAAGACCATGGTGCCGGCGCTCTCAGAGCCTTGAATCGTAACCTGGCACTCGCAGCTGCCGACGGTCCCTGAGGTGATGTACACCATCGAAGTCCCTCCAAACTGTGCTGATCTAAAATCCAATTGAAAAGTATTGTTCTCTTCGTTCCATTGACTAAAGAGGCTTTTGGAAGAACCATTACTGCCGGCCGCTGCGGCATCCGAACCAGAATCTGAGTTCGATGAGCCGCCTGATTTTGCGCAGCCGGAGATGAGTAAAGACAAGCAAGTGATAGTCAGCAGAAGCAGTCTCATAAGTCCTCCATGTACCTATTTGATGCGTTCTTATAGCTTATCACTGTTGCCGCAGGAATGACCGCACCGGATACACAGAGTCTCAAAATGAGATAGGGAGCTCGCAAAGTCAGTGCACGACCTTGAACACTTGTATAAACCCTAAACGCAAACGAGGGAGTCTATGCGAAATCCTTCGCGAAAATATTTGAGAGCTTCGAGACTTCGTAGCCCTCGCGAATGTAAAAACGATTTCCAATAGCCTCGATTCCCACAGGATAGCCGAGTTGCTTTGCCAACAACTCGACTCCAGGAAGATCCGCTAGGTTCATCTTAAAAATTCTCATGCTTCAATAATAAGAGGAGGAGTCATGCGGGTCACTGATTTAATGCCTTTAGCCTTGTCTAAAATAAAAAGTATGTTCAATTCCGGGAGGCCTCCCCTTGCCGCGTGCGATTTTCCGCACTAACAAGAAACTCGATATCAGTAACAACAATCACTCTCCGCTTAGCCAAGAAACAGGATGTCATATCGAATTTGTAACAACAAAAAATTTGACGTGTTTTTTAGTTTTGTAAAATGGCGAATATTAAGCTTTTCCGAATCACTCGAGAACGATCGCACGAAGAGAAATTGGGAAGCGTATTGAGGCTATAGTGATTAAATAGAAGCGCGCTAGGCATGTTTCTGAATTGCCTCTTCGGTATCTAAAACACGCAAAAAGTGATTTTTAAAACCCGTGGTAGAACCTTTTTACATATCAAAGATATGTAAGTAAGGAGTCGCGAGCATGGAACTAAAAAAAATATCAAATCAAGAACTCTTAAGCCGTTTGGACAAATTAGTTAGAACTGAAAGAAAACTCACACATGTGATTTTATGTCATATCAATGAAGTTGAGTCTCGCAGGCTTTATGCTGAAATGGGATTTGATTCGATGTTTAAGTATTTAACCTCTCACTGTGGCTATGGAGAGGATAGTGCTTATCGAAGACTCCAAGCAGCACGCCTTTTAAAGAAAACCCCGGAGATCGCAGAAAAACTTCAGGAAGGAACTTTAAACCTCACTCAACTCACACAAGTGCAAAAATGCATCCGTCAAGAACAGCAAAGTGGTGGCATGGTGAGTTCTGCTCAGACTCTGCAGATTTTAGAGCAAATCGAAAACAAATCCGCTTTTGAAACTAAGAAGGTTCTGGCATTAGAATTCAATCAGCCCATTCAAACTCATGAAGTGGTAATGCTCCAACAAGATGACAGCGTCCGTCTGGAATTAACTTTTACTCACGAGCAAATGAAAGTGCTCAAACAAGCTAAAGACCTTTTATCTCATACTATGCCTGACGGAAGTTGGGCAGATGTCATTGCGCTTTTGGCAGAAAAGCATATGCAAAAAACCTTGGGTAAAAATCAATCCGGTAATGAACCGAAAGCACCAAACAATTCTAAAGATTCCAGGTCAAATAAAAAATCAACGCCAAGCTTCACGGCTAAGCCAAAGCGCGGGCATATTAAAATCACAGTACGTAGAAGAGTTTTTCAAAAAGCTCATCATTGCTGCGAGTTTATAGATCCAAAGACTCAGCGAAAATGTCAGAGTAATTATCAGCTTGAAGTCGATCACAGAATTCCTCTAGCGCGTGGAGGATCCGATAAGGAAAGCAACTTGCGGGTTCTCTGTCGTACGCATAATTTGCTAGCGGCAAAACAGTGGGGGCTTAAAAGTAAAAAGCCTGGGCATTTCTGAACAGGCACTTGATGGAAATGTAGCGTTTGGATCAGCTGAAATAACCAACGCGGAGGCGTGAATTGGTTGCCATTCACTTACCGAGCACTGAGCGCCGTTTTAGATCGCTGTTTTTTGCAATGAAGCCTGAAGAAGTTCAGGATTTTGTTTCACGCCTTGATAAGTTCGCGCAAGAACAGCTCGCGAATTATAACTTCGACGAGCTCGAAGATCGCAGGCTGTTTCAGGTGCATTTTAACTTCTTCCCGATCACACAACCTGCTTTGGATTAAGTGGTATTAGACTATTTTACCACCTGGCAATTACATGTGTTTGAGATCCACTTGTTGGTAGTGGCAGAACATCTTACAAATAACTGACAACGTGTATTCTGGGAGTTAATGCTTGCAATCCAATCTCGACTAAAGAAACCGTCGTTATTGAGCTCCGGCACAGTAAAATTCTGGCCACCGCAGGCTGTGGTCGCTCCCGCACAAGGCAGTTTAGGTGTTGGGGTGGGAGGCGGATTACCTCCACTCGCGACAACAGCCACAGTGCATTTCTGAGTGTCCTCATTGTAGGTTCCGCCGACAGAAGCGCAGACCTTTTCTAATGTGACTTCTTTTTCGTTGGCGCCTGCGCACAGGCCCGTCTTCGGATCCAAGGCCTGGCCAAGTAAGGCGCAAATCTCAGCCGGTGTCGTCGAGGATCCCGATCCCCCGGGGGTTGTGCCTCCAGCAGTTGTGCCAAAAGTGCTGCAACCCGTAACCTCCCCACCGGCAGACGCGAGCGTTAAGGCAATGGGAATTCGGCGGACGATATTGCGAGCCCCAAGGAATCCCTGCCCTTTATCTAAATTGAAATTGATATTTGCAAGGTAAGAAACCGTCGTGATTTGCTTAATAGTATCGATACTGAGAGCTATTTTTGTACTGGGCTCATTAGCAAGAGACGCATTATTGATCACTAAAGGTTTCGTCATTGCCGGCAAAGTGACTTGCGTGAGACCAATCGCGCCTCCTTCTAAAGGTGAAGGCAAGGTTGTCGTTGCAAAATTAGCAAGGTTGCTTTGGCAGACCGCGGGATCTTTCAAAGCCATACTCACTTCGGTCGTTAGATTGTCTAAAGATGCCGCAAGTTCGACGGCCTTTGTCGCTTTAAGATTCGTAAAAATCAGCTGAAGAACTGTAAATGAAAGGAATGAAACGACCGCCAGTGCGACCATCACTTCAAGCAAACTAAAGCCTTGTTGCTTTTTACTCAACCTCACTAAGACCCTCCAACGAACTGCTAAAAGATTTATTTGTGCCGGACTTGATGTGAATCTATGTACGACGATAAATTGTTTACTACATCCTCGCAGCAGTTTTTTAGTGACATCGCCATAATCAATACCTGCTGCAAATTCGCAGCACTTTCTCTGTTAGATTTTGGTTGAGAATTACTTCTGCAAAGTTGAATTCACGACACTGGAAGTCTTAGCATTCACGCCAAAGGCGGTCCCAAGATTTGGCCCTGTCGCTTGGGTCCAATAGCCGCCGGTATTCCCCGTCACAATCGAATCTTGCACCGAGATCGAACCGGTAAAATCATTGCTCGTCATGAACACGCCACCGGCATTGGCATTCACACCCGCCTTGTTGTTCACGATATAATCACCGCAGAGGATGACATTTGTCGACTGACCACCATCTTGATAAATAGCACCGCCATTACCACCCGATCCGACTTCGTGCTGATTATTGTGAATCACCGAACACTTCGTCGCATCGTCGTAATTCGCCCCGTTGCCAGTCGCTGCGTTGTTCTGAAATAAGCTGTTATAGATTTCAAACTGCGCAAAGAGTCCCGCGACCGCGCCCCCGTTGCTGGCTTTGTTATTCATGAACTTGCTATTCACGATGACCACACCGGACTTACTGCCTAAAACATAAATCGCACCGCCACCGGTATCAGGTCCGAGTTGCGCTGCTTGGTTGTTCGAAAAAGTACTGTTGATAATCGTGAGATTCCCGTCACGCATATAGAGCGCGCCGCCCTCGCCATCGTCATAGCCTTGCGAGCATGGGAGCGGTGCTGTCGGAATCGTCTGGACGGGCGTAGTCTTACCGTTAATCACCGTGAGGTTTTGCAAAGTCACGCGAACTGTGTTCACCATAAAGTTATTGTGATCAAAACGCAGAATCTGAACGGAGCTTTGTCCGTCGAGTGTAACAAGGCCTCCGCCATCAATCACGGTGTTCACAGCTGTCGGTAAACTCAATGTTGCTGTAATTGGAATGGTGACGGGACTCGCGCCACATTTAAAGGTAATCACGCCCCCCGCAGTCACAGCCGCTTTTAAAGCCGCAAAGGTGCAGCTTGCCGCCGTACCATTGCCAACGACTGTCGTTGGGTTGGTAACAACTGCTAATTGCGTTGATGCCGGCAGAGCGCTTGTACAACGAGTTGGAATCGAAGGATCCACAACTGGCGTTGGATTTGGGTTCGTGCCCGAAGAAGCTTGGTTTGCAGTTTGCTCCTCAGATAAATTTGGAGAAGAGCCACAGTTTTGAAATACTAAAATCAGGATCGAAGCCGCGACGGCTTGCAAAATGACGATTCCGATCCTGCGATGATTTTTGGCCATACTTCCCCCAAAAGCCCGTGCCACTCCATTTTAGCGCCACTTACAATGAGCGAACACTAGTTAAAGCCGAGTGGCTCAAAACGAGCCTTCGAAAATTTCCCAATTATTCGGAAAATTGCTCTGGGAAAATGATGGAATAAAACCGCGATCCCGCTCCCACAAAACGGAAGTACGGATGCCGCTGAATAGAGATAAGGCGTTGATTTAAGGATTCAGCAACGCCGCCTGGGCAGCTTGAAGAGCGGAGTAATCCAATTGCAATAATCGATCATTCTCTTCGCCGTCGACGCGTCCTACGAAATAGAGAGGCGAATCCGGTTGATCAGAGACATCGACGTGCTGAACGTGACTGACCTTTTTGCCGTTATAGCTGAGCTTCAAGAAAAGAGGCGGACGCTCGGGGTGATCCATTGAAATAACCCCAATAGCCTTTTTGCAGGCCTCTGGATTTTCAGCACACCCTTCACCGACGCGTTCATGGAACAAAACCAGACGCAAACCCGCGTGATAGGCCGGATGTTTTTGATAAACGTAGTCCGTCCCCAGAGCTCGGGTTGGGTCATTGAAAAAGGTTCTATTTTTGACTCTCACATCGTTGCCGCTGAACTCAAGATCATAGAAGCCAACGCGCGCCACTTCCGTCTTCCCCATCTTTCCTTGCTCATGGAAGAAAATCTGCTGACCATCAGCACTCCACGTGGGGTGTTTGTCGGCATGATTTCCGAGATACGTGGTCTGTCTTGTTTCGAAGTTGTAAAGGTAAATCCCCTGAGTCACAGGGCTCGGCATTTCCGCACCCGGTTGAACATAGAACGTCAGCCATTTTTGATCAGGCGACACTCGCGGATGCTCAAGGAAGGTCTTATCTGGCAAACCGAATGCGCGAGCATCCAGGGCTGAAACTCTTTTTCCATTTTTGTAAAAGCTGATGACGGAATGGTATCCAATCGGGTCCCACTCTTTTGTCTTAAGGTAGTTGATCACTGTTTTAGGCAATGAACTCGGTCGAAACTCCAGTTCACAGGCAACAATTTGATCCGCACTTCCGACGAACGCACCTTTAATAAAAAGATTCATGAGCGGTTTACCCAGCTTCGTTCCGAGGTCACTTGGTTCGTTCAACTTTTTAACAATGATATCGACCGGCGCCTTCCCAGCGAGGTCACTGATGGCCAGAATCGTTTTGCCATCAGGCGAAACCATGGGTGACTCCAGCGCTTTGCCTTTCATATTAATCACCGTGACGTGCCCGTCGTCGATTTTTAGCTGATTGATCTTCGCGCTGTCATCATTACTTTGTTTTTCAGTTTTTGCTTTATCGTCCTTAGCTTTCTCACTTGCCGGAGCTTGCGCTGAGGAATCGTGACCACTCATGATATGCTCACACGAGTTTGCCGCCGGACCGCGCGCAGAACTGCCATCAGCGCAAACGAGCCCCTCGGACTTGTGCGTTGTCGTCTCACTTGCACAAGCAGCCAGAAGGAGACTGGCGAACAGCACACTCATTTTCATATTTACGAAAGGGTATTTTTGCTTAGCATGCATTTCGATCCTCACAGGTTTGTATTTAGTAATAATACCTTAGGTGCTCAGGGCTAAAAAGCAGAAGCAAGTCTGGCTGGCCTGTCTCCGGGACGAACTTTTGGATGAAGCTCAAGGCTTCTGTCTAGCTCAGGTGTTCGAGAATATCAGCCCCTGATGCAGCGATCATAGGTTTCTCCCTATCACAATGCTTGTGCTTATCAATTTTATTTATATCGAGCTTTCCCCTATTTTCCTTTCCAGCAAGGGAGGCGTTATATGAAACGCAGACAGTTTTTACAGATCGGTGTTGGTTCTTTGATGGCAGCGGGTGTGGCTAAAGCCGCAGATGTGTGCGCTTTGACGCCGCAACAAACTGAAGGACCGTTTTATCCTGTGAAAGATCAGGCAGATAAAGATTGGGATCTCACGCAAGTTGCAGGCCGCCGTGGCACTGCTCTCGGTGAAGTCATCTGGGTTGGCGGCATCGTCAGTGATCAAAACTGCGACCCCGTTGCCGGAGCTCTCGTAGAAATCTGGCAAGCTTGCGCCTCTGGAAAATATGATCATCCGCAAGATCCTAACACAGCCCCCCTCGATCCAAATTTTCAGTACTGGGGAAAGGCGATCACAGATGCCAAGGGCCAGTATGTGTTTAAGACCATTAAGCCAGGTTCTTATCCCGCAGCACCGGGCTGGGTCCGCCCACCGCACATTCACTATAAAGTCACGAAGCTTGGATACATCGAACTCACAACACAGTTGTACTTTGCAGGCGATGCACTGAATAGCCGCGATGAAATTTTAAAAAGGCTTAAACCCACAGAGCAAGAACAAGTGGTTCGCCCGGTAGAAGTTCGCAATCAGCAAGGTGAACTTATTAAATGGGTCGACTTCTCATTACAAATTGAAAAACCATAAAAGGAGAATTTTATGAAATACTTTACAGTTTTATTGACGCTATTTTTTGTGAATCTAGCTTCTGCAGCTACAAAATCCAAGGAAACTTCTCTCCTCGTAGGCAGAGTGAACGAGGCTATTTCCATTACTTCCCACATGGACCATTTGCGAGCGTACCCAGATCCTGTTTGGCAGGTAGAGGTCAAAGCGCAAGTGAATCAGCAAGTGACTGTGCTGAAGTCTGCAGAGTTCGATAGCCTTGCCGAAGCCGAAGAGCTCCAGACACGATTGCAAGAGATCGTCCTCATGCACTTCAATTATCTGCCGGTAAAGCTCACGAAGACTGAAACTGAAATATCGGTTTACTGTACGATTATTACAACCACGGCCATTGAAGCTGAGGTTCGAGATCTTCCCGACACTCAGCCCGCAATCATACTCAACGGAAAAAACTCAACGAGCCATTACGACGAACGGTGTGCTGACTTCTAAGAAGGTTTAACAGGGCCTTTACTTTTGAACTGCCGCCACAAATGGCGAATGATCAAAAAGTAAATGGGCGCTAGTGCCAGCAGAATTCCAAAAAGGACCCATTTTTTAATGGGTCTAAAGCTCAAGTCTTTCGCATCAATGGGATCTTTGAGGATGCTTGTGACAATGGGCTCGCACATGGTCGGGACGTTCCATTTGTTCACAACTTGGGCCAGGCAGTTCATTTTAAATGAAGCTGTCAGTGCTTGGACATCCGCTTCCGACTGAATTTGTATCCCGTCGCTATCATAGACCGGAGTGGTCTTCGGAGCCTTATTGACTTCATCAATAAGGGCGGTCATTTCCGCAAGGACTTTGTCTTTATGATTCGATTTTCGATAGATCTCGCCGAGGCTGAGAGTCAGACCGAGGATACACAAGACAAGGCTTAGGCGGAAAATGATTTTTTGCACCTAGAAAGTATAGGTTACCCGCGAGTCCCCTGTCTAAGGTTTTTCCGACCGGTCTTTCTAGCCTTTACATACAAAACATAAGCACCTAAAATCTTCGTACATGACCAGCCAGCCGATAAAGCCTTCTTATGACAAGATTAAATTTCCAGGGAAAATCCACCTCATCACGAACAATCAAGAGCTCGCCGTCATCGCCCCTGCCTTAAAATCGGCCACGGCGCTTGGATTTGACACGGAAACCAGAGCGAGCTTTAAAGTCGGCGAGATCTATCAAGTCGCACTCCTTCAATTGGCCACAGAACACGAGGCCTATCTGGTGAGACTCCATGGGATTACAGAGTTTCACTCCATCAAAGGTGTCTTCGAAGATCCGAACATTCTTAAAGTCGGTGCAGCGATCCGCGATGACATAAAAGCACTGCAGAAGCTTTTCAAGTTCACGCCCGAAAACTTTATTGAGCTTCAAACTGTCGCCAAAAACGCGAACCTCAAAAATTTGGGCCTTCGCGGAATGACAGAAGAAGTTTTGCAGGCAAGCCTGTCCAAGAGAGCGAAAACTTCTAACTGGGAAGTAAAGCAACTATCGGCCGATCAGATCATGTACGCAGCCACCGACGCTTGGATTGGCCTTAAGCTTTACCAAACCATCAACAGCAAGGTTTCTAAATAAAAAGCACTGATTGTTAGACGATCGCTTTTCGCAAAAAGACTGCAACCTCGCCTCGATCTAGGTCATCGTTCCTATAAAGCGAGAGGTCCAATCCTTGAATTGTGAATCCAAATCTTTGGTAGAACTCGACCGCAGGAACATTCGTCGATTGAGTTTCGCAAAGCACTCCACGCAATCCTTCTTGCTTGGCTTTTCCTAGCGCCGCTTCGAGAAGCGCTTTTCCGATTCCTTGTCTTTGCAGATGAGGAGAGACTCCGAACTCACGGATGACGAGTGTTGAGTTCCAAGACTGAATTTCCCCTACAATGAACCCAACAAGTTCATTATTCACAAACGCACCATAAGAAGCCCCTTGGCGGGCGATGTCGTTATAGTGAACTAATGTTTCGGGATTAGAATAATCGTGCTTCTTCACAAAAGGCACATCTAACTTCTTCAGTGTTAAAGAAAAGGTCGTTTCCCTCGGAGCTATTTTGTGACTTACCTGAAATACATAAGACGAAGAGTAGCCAGGAACAATGGCTTCCAACCTGTCATGAGTGATCGAAAAAATTGGCTGAATCAAATGCATGCTAGTTTCCATATTTGGCACATCAATACCGTATTGTTTATGACCCATTAACTCTCATGTCATCTCACAATACAGTGATTTTTCCAAGTTATTGGAGTAACTTGAGCTCTCATGGCAAAATATCAATTACAACATCCTTTCTTCCTCTTAGGAATTCTCTTAGGCTTCCTCTTACTATCGTCAGTGAGTTCGAGTAAATCCTTCGCTGAAGCACCCGCATTACCTCGCCCCGTCAGCATTATTACCGAAGATTGGCCCCCTCTGAACTACGCCGAAGACGGCGAGGTCAAAGGATTCGCCACCGAGGTCATTCGCCTTGTGATGAAAGAGATGAAGGTCGACGACCCGATCGTCGTTTTACCCGGCAATCGCGGTCTGAATGTTTTAGATCGAGGCCCCCGAGTTTTGTTTTACTCTTTCATTCAGACTCCCGAGCGTAAAGATCTTTACAAATGGATTGGCCCGTTTGCCAACGAATCAATTTACCTCTACAAAAAAAGAGGCAGCAAATTACAAATCAAAACACTAGAAGACGCTAAAAAAGTCCACAGCGTTTGCTGCCGGGATGCCGGACTAGTGTTTAACTTTCTAAAAAAGGAAGGCTTTAAAAATCTCGATGTCGGCACCAACGCCACGAGCATCTATGTGAAAGCCATCCACGGACGTTGCGATCTCGCGGTGGGCGAACCCGCGGGCGGCGTCGATTATTGGCTCAAAAAATCCAATTTATCGCCGGATTTGCTCGAGAGAACTTCAGTAAAAATCTCGGACTCACCTCTTTACTTTGCTGCCAGCAAAGATATTCCAGATGCTGAAATCCAAATCTGGCAACAAGCCCTTGATAAAGTAAAGACTACCAAAGTATACGAAAAGCTATATCGAGAATATCAAGGCACGATTCAAGCGCCCACACAGAAGAAATAATTCTATTTCAAATCTTTTTTCATCATTCGGTTGGTTGTAATAAAACCAGATTTTTCATAAAGCGCAATAGCTGCGGTATTATGGCCAAAAACATGCAACCCCACGGAAACGCATCCCAAGCGGCGAGCTTCTTCTTCCATAAGGTTCATTAATATCTTACCAAGTCCCTTACCGCGATTTTCCGCCTTTAATTCAATGTCATATATAAAGGCATAAGGCTTATCACCATTCATCTTTTTCGCAATCCACAGAATTCCCGCGGAACTTTTTGTCCCACTATCCACGACTGTGAAAAGAAACTGATCCGGAGTCTGCAATCCTTGTGGAAGAAGTCTTTCAAAAGACTCTTTTGCAACCGTCATGGCATCTGTAGGACTAAGCCCCTCGCCCTTTTCTTTCTCCGCCGCATAATTATCGACCGAGTACTTCATATACTCGGCGAATTCCTGCTGATTCATTTTTCTAAGTTCAATCATGAAAAAATCATGGCCTAGAAAAGACACCAAGTCACATCAAAAACAAAACGGCGCAGGCTCTTCACCCACGCCGTCGCTAGTTCCCTGAACCCGAGTGGCACTATACGCACCTCGAGTGCGAATAGCGCTACTTGCTCCCGAAGGACTTAAATGCGCGACTCGAGATACTCGATCAGCGCTTGTACCGGTTGACCGCTACCGCCCTGAGCACCTAGCGCGCCTTGGGCCTTGTCCGTCCATGCGTACACGTCTAAGTGAGCCCATTTTTTTCCGCGCACGAATTTTTGCAAGAAGAGCGCGGCCGTGATCGCGCCGCCGAAGCTGCCGCCAGAGTTTTTGAAATCAGCAAACGGCGAAGACAAATCGCCGAAGTATTTGTTAAATAAAGGCATGCGCCAGTTCAGATCGCCCGCACGAACACCGGCTGAGTTCAATGAATCCGCCAGTTCGTCATCGTTCGAGAACAATCCCGCGATATCCGCGCCCAAGCCCACTTTAATCGCGCCCGTCAAAGTTGCAACGTTGATCACGACTTCTGGTTCGTCAGCACCTTTTTGAGTAACAGCTACGTCCAAAGCATCGGCCAAAACCAAGCGGCCTTCCGCATCGGTGTTATCGATTTCAACACTGAGACCGTTACGAGCGACACACACGTCACTTGGACGGAATGATTTCGCATCCACAGAGTTTTCAGCCAAAGCCATGTAGAAATCCACTGGCCCTGGATACTTAATATCCGCAACCCATGAAGCCAAGCCAAGAATGCTGGCAGCCCCGCCCATATCTTTTTTCATCAGGCGCATTGCTGCTGACGGCTTCAAATCCAAACCACCGGTATCAAACGTGATCCCTTTTCCGACGAAAGCAATCGGCTTTAAATTCGATTTTTTTCCGGTTGGACGATACTTAATGTGCAACAAGTAAGGACCAAACTCCGCCCCCTGACCTACACCCAAAATCAAACCGGCTTTTTCTTTTTCTAAGCGAGCTTTATCCCACACAGCGATTTTCATAGTCGCGGGGAATCCCATCTTCTTTGCAAAATCAACGAACGTCTTTGGATTCAGTTCATTCGGTGGCAAGTTCACCAAGTGACGAGCCACGTTCACAGCCATTGCACGAGCTTGAGCTTGGTGCAAAGTACTCTTATCGAAATCACCGAGTGATTTCTGCACGTACACCTCAGGCCACTCTTGCGGTTTTTCTTCGAACACGGAGCGGAAGTTGTAAGAAGCGACTTCCATTCCCACCAAAGAACCCAGTTCGTGTTCGAAATCAGTGCCGATGTATTCGAGACGGATTTGCGTCAGCGCATGAGCTTTGAAGTGACCAAACAAAGCTCCGAACAAATCACGGCTAAATGCATAGTCGGATTCTTCTAAAAGACCTTGATGCTGAGGGTTCTCAGTTTTGCGACGAGGGCGAATGATCCAAACAGGGCCCTTGACACCGACAAAGAAAACCATTTCACGTTCGTTTTTCTTGAGGTCAGCAAGCTGCCAGTTCAATGCATGTTCTTCGGCGAGCGAGATGAATTTATTTTTATCATTCGTTCCCAAGTAATAAACATAGCCAATATTCGCGTTTTTAGGCGTTTTTGGCTCTTTTCCAACAACAAAACTGTCCAACCAAGATTTAAATCGCATGTGTCACCCCTAGAATTAGTTTGAGATTCTGCCACGATTTTTCTTACAATGTAAGAGTATGGCGTGGTCTGAAGCCTTAAATATCAAATTTTGTTTTCTCAACGCAGAGAATCTCTTTCTGTTGTTTGACGAGGCTCCCACAGCGGAGGCCCTGAAACTGGATGAAACCAAGTGGCAGCGCCTCTCGACGTCGACCTATGAGAACAAGCCTTTGTCAAAATGCCTGGAACTGGCTAAGACGCTGAAAGACATCGATGCCGACATCGTCATGCTCTGCGAAGTCGGTGGAGTGGAATCCCTTAAGAATTTTAATGAATTGTTCTTAAATAACGCCTACTCCCCGATTTTGACGGAAGGCAACTCCAATCGGAATATTGACGTGGGCTTTTTGATCCGCAAGAACATGCCGTTTTACTTTGACCTGCAGTCGAACAAAAACCGCCTGATCAATTATCTGTATCCCCACGAACGCACGTCGATGGAGAACAACTACCCCGTGAACAGCGTCAAAAACCCGGCGACGAGCCATAAGTTTTCGCGCGACGTGGCAGAGTTGAGACTCTTTAAGAAGGACGTCGAAAAACCGTTCCTTGGAATTTTGCTGACACATTTGAAATCCCGTCTTGATCCCGAAGGCATCGATCCAGGGGGCTTCGAGCGCCGCCAAGCCGAGCTCCAAGCGCTGATTGAAATCTATAAAGAGTTCGAAGCAAAACACGTGGGAACACCTGTGATGGTGGTGGGTGACTTCAACGGAAACGCCAGCCTGCAGAACACCGATGAAGAATTCAAGGCGCTTTATGAGAAAACAGAACTTAAAGACGTACTTGAACTAAGTAATGTGACTACGGAAAACCGAGCAACTTTCTATCAGGTGCGATCTTCGAGCCGCACCGAGGGTCGTCAGATCGACTTCTGCTTCCTCTCGCCACTTTTGGCGACGGAGCTCAAACCAAATACCTCCTACGTCTATCGTTACAAAGATGAATTCGGCATGAGTGTTGGCATCCCAATGACATTGGACGCCAAAATGCGCCTACCTTCGGACCACTATCCGATCGTTTTTGAAATCGCCAATATGAAAATCTGGTGATTGACCAGCCTGGCATTCGACTTTAAATTGGCTATGTTATGCCAATTCAGAAATCAACGACTCCTCATATTCAGGTGGATGTTACGGCGTCTTATGTTCCGGCGGAATCTCGCCCGGAGCAGAACTATCATTTTTTTGCTTACAAAATTAGCATTAAAAACACTGGCAGCCGCATGGCTCAATTGATGAGCCGTCACTGGATTATCACCGACGGACTTGGCCGCACTGAAGATGTCCGCGGTCCGGGAGTGGTGGGATTGCAACCAAAGATCACACCTGGTCAAACTTTTGAGTACGAGAGCGCTTGCCCGCTGAGCACGTCTTCAGGTTCGATGAAGGGTTCGTATCAAATGGTCAGCGAAGAGGGCGAAACCTTCACGGTTGAAATCCCAGAATTCTATCTGATCGCACCTCAAGCTTTGCATTAATTATCTTCCGTTATAGTACGAGTTCGTTGTTGTAATGGCCGGGATCGGCACATACGCCGACGACGATGTTGTCGCCGGAATAATTCCCGATGAAGTGTAGTTATAACTCGTCGACGGAGCCGGGATCGGCACATACGGATTTGAAGACGTGCCCGTTAAGTACGAGTTGTTGTTGTAGCCGTAGTTTCCGTAAGTCCCATAACTCGAGTTCATCATCTGCATACGATAGAGCATCTGTTGGTACTGCATCTGAGTCAGATAATTGCTGGACCCATAGTTGCTCCCCATGCCCATGTAGCTATTGCCCATGCCATAGCCACCGATGCCGAGATTAAAGTTCAGTCCCATGCTGCCCATGGAGTTTCCGTACATTGAGTTGCCATAACCATACATCGAGCTATACGGTGACATCATACTCCCGGCCATACCAGACATGTACATCCCTCCGCCCATCGGAGAGCCGTACATATTTTGCGGATAACCGAAGGCCCCGCCTTGCATATTGCCGTACTGTCCGCCGGAGCTTCCGCAGCCGAAAGAGCCCTGTCCCGTACCACCGCCCATCGCACCGTAGAGACCGGCTGCTACGTAGGGAAGTCCGTAACCAAAGCTTGCCGTTGATTGCGTTGGCCAGCCGGCGTTGGAGTTATATTGTGCAACCATTTTATTTTGCTGATAACCCATGTACATCGCCGCAAGTCCGGTCCCGAGATTAGCGGCGACTCCGCCCCAATCGGTTTGACGTTGCTGTTGCTGACTTTGGTAACCGCTGCCGCTAGCGATACATTCCAAACATATATCGCCTTCGGTGCCGCCGCCATTTTGACGCTCTTCGCGCGCTTCCCTGCGGGCGTCAGCAATATCAGTTTTCAGATCTTCGAGGCGCGCTTGGGTTTTCTCGATTTCACTTGCGAGTTTTTGGCTCTCGACTGTTTTCTTGCGGTAATCAGGCAGAGCTTTTTTACAAGCATTGTCACCGCGACGATTTTCACTGGCTTTATAATGAACATCACTACAGATATCAGGACGGATCGTTCCTGCGCGTGTGGCATCACAGTATTTTGTAATTCCCGCCACACTCATGCCACCGGGATGCTGCTTGTTTTGATTATCTGAAACTTTTTTAGAAGAGCGCGGAGGCATCCCATTCACCTCCGCCGGGGGTAACTCCTGATCGTCTTTATATTCTTCACAGCGGAAGCCGTTCTCCATATGCGCAAATGCAAAATCCGCACTTTCACTCGTCAAGGATTCTGAAATCGTATCATGAAGTTTTTCAAGCTCGCGCTCAAGGGTCTTTTGCTTCCGCTGTTTTTCTTGCAGGGCTTGTTTCAGGTCTTTTTGTTCCTGAAGAAGGTCGTTGACGGCATCGTTATCGCTGACAGCTCCCATTCCGGTGCGCTGTTGGTAGCCGCAGCCTTGTTGTCCCATCGCCATCCCTGTGCCCCATTGCATATTCTGTGCGTGAGCAGATGTCATCATGAGAGCGCTCAACAGCACAGTTGTTAAAGATAGTTTTTGTTTCTGAGTACACATTGGATCCTCGCCTTGTTATGCAGCAAGAATACGTGATGACTATTGGGAGACTGTGGATCCATCTCAAGATGAGACACTGTCAACGAACTCTTTGCAGTGTGTTTAGAAAAAATTAGAACAAATCGGCTCGCTTCCTTCCAACGGACTCCACACTCTTTCACTACTTTCTTTCTACTTTGTTCATTCATCAACAAATCCAAGGAGGAATTTTTATGAACATGAAGTTAGTGATTCTAGCAACTCTATTGACAGGCGGCATTGCTCGCGCGGCGGATGTAGCGGTACAAGTTGGTCAACCAGCAAAACAATCGCCACAAATCGACTTGAACTACATTCAGGATGCCTCTCAGGACATGCTGATGTTTGTCGATCCGACTCCAGAACCGTCTCCGGAACCGTCCCCGTCTCCAGAACCATCACCAACGCCTGAACCGAATCCGTCTCCAGAACCTTCTCCAAGTCCTGAGCCATCGCCAATGCCTTCACCAACTCCGGCCCCAAACCCAACACCAGCTCCTCCGACTCCGGACAAATGGCCAAAGGCTTGCGTTGATGCCAACATCACTGCAGACCAAAAAGTTCTGATCAAAGAAGCGATCTACAATAACATGCGTAGCGAGATCCAACTCAAAACAGATTTGAAATTGGCCTTCATGGACTATGGCCACACCGTGATGGATAAAACATCCGACAAAGCAGCGGCCGACGCTTCAGCTGCGAAAATCACTGATGCCGTGACAAAATTGGCTCAAGGTCATTTAGCTTTGAGTAACAACATTTTGTACGACATCGTGACTCCTGATCAAAGAGCAAAAACTTACGAATGTATGATTACTCTTCATAAGAAGGTTCAGAAAAAAGGCAGCGACCACGGCAAAAAGCACGACGACCACAGACGTGGCGGCAAACACGGCAAGCACTAGATACTGAACTGGCTAAAAACCCCTGCCCTCGCGCTGCCGGCGCGGGGGCTTATTATTTCCCGTCCCACTCCACAGGTGGATTCACGCGGCGATCGATGATTTTGATTCCGTGCTTTTTAAGCTCGGCGAGGAATTCGCCAGAAGGCGGAGTTTTTTCAAATTCGAAGGTCTTGACCATATCCAAGGTTACACGACCGAATATTTGTGATTCCCAGTATTCATGCGCTCGATCCTGCTGTCGCTTTATTGGCAGCTCAGGGGCTGCGCTATACGAGGGCCGGTAAAAGGCATTGCTGTATTTCAGCGTTTCAATCATATAAGGCACGATCAATAGACGGCGACTCCATGGAATCAACATTCCGTCCCAGTTATTCACCGGCGCGGTTCTGCCAACATGCCAATTCACCCCTGAACTATTATAATGATTCAAACTATCACCAACAAAAATCGATAGACGATCGGCAATGGCCTCTAATTTTAAAGTGTAAATATCCGAGCCATACCAATTCGCGCTCGAAACATCATCTTTCACACCTGTGCCTTCTTTGACTCTCAGAGCGCCATACTTCGGCTTCAACTCATTATCGAGCTTTGAATATTCAGCCACATTTCGATCTGTCAGCAAACTCTCAACGCCGTTGCGCCCTTCCTTGCCCATGTAACCGCGCGAAGAATCCGTGACGAACTGATTTTGAAAACCTGTCATCGGGATCCAGAACCGCCCTTGCTCAGGCCGTCGGATATATACATCCAACTGATTCTGATCAATCAGAGCCACCGCCCGTTGCACCACCGGATCCGCCGAGCTTCTCACGGCTTTTTCATAGGCCGCATAGTCACTGTAACCTGTCGATGGAATGGTTTTCTCGAACAAGGCCTCATGCTCACGCATGAACTTGCGGGCTTTGTCATTGATCTTTGCTAAGCGCTTATCGCCAGGAACTTGTCCCACGGAAAATCTAAATTCAGGTGGCAAACTCTTCAGAGCCTCTGAAAGTTTGTTGTAAAAACTCATTCGGAGATCATACTTCGTGGGTGTGTATTTCATCGCCTTTGGAGCTGCCAAGGCATCGACGATTTCGCTGGCGATCGGAGTTTCCTCTAAAAGATTCACAAAATCACGAAGCTCTTTAGCGCGCTCTGAGGGGGTCAAGGTGTTTAACTTCGCCGTATAAGCATCCGCTTTGGCCTTCACAGACGATAGAGAATCAAAACTATTCCAGGTCAACGCCTGACGGCCGGGATTTACCAACGGGCCGACGATTTCGGGAATTTCAGTGATACCTGCCACCAAGGCCGCGCCCTCAGCACTGACCTGCGATTTATCGCCAGTCACGCGAAAGACATTTTCACAAGAAAGCGGCGCTGCCACTGTAAATGCAGAAGGGACCAACAAGCTTACAAGGGTCGCAAATAGATAGTTCCTCATACCTGCCAGTGTTGCAAACCAGATGCCCGTTTCAGCAAGCAGCCTTCTACCGGCAGAAACAGACAACAGAAATTTGTCACTCACGTGTTCATGATTTCAACAAGTCGACCTCTCAGACCGCTTTGTATACGGAAAATAGGTTTGAGTCTCATATTGAGACAACCTTTAATTCGAATCCAACGTCGGATGTGGCGCTCAGAATGTCACTACTCCCAATCCCAAACGCGCACGAATGCAGGCGAGCGATTGGTCGCGGTGACAAGCTCACCGTTTTCATCCAGCAGCGAGAAGCGTGTGTTTGCAAAACGAGTCATCGATGTGACTTCGTACTTACCCACCGGGGCCTCGCGCATCTCAAGCGGCAATGAGCGGATTGGCACTGCCACTTTCAGGTCGCGATAGCAGCGCGGATCGTTTTTGAATACGCGATCCAGCGGGCAGGTCGCCGCATCCCCGATCATTCGCGGCGAGAAGATTTTTACTTTTAAATACATATTGTCGTCGCCCTCGCGCGCGCGCCAAACCGTTTCAACGATGCGCTCGTGATCCGCCATCGGGATGCGAAGCTCAGGCAAGCGCACCGTATTCGGCTTCCAGTGATCTTTGGCCTCTGGACTGTGGGTCAGAATATATTCACGCAAAAGCATCGAATAATTCCCCCAGCCATTCGCGACACCAAAGGCGCAGTGGTTTCCCTGCTTAAAGAAAACTGTGTCGATAGAATCATTCGGAGATTTTTTCAAGGCGTCCGTTAGAAGCTTCGTGTTCGCATCCACACGCACCAAATCGTCGTTCTCTGCCGCAATTGTTAAAGTCGGCACCTTCACGTCGGAAATATAGTTACGGAAATCATTCACCTGCCAAAATTGTTTTTGCGAAGTGATCTTGGTGCCTTTGAACGGCTGCAAGTCCCATGGCTTTTTGGCAGTCCAATCACGATAATACTCGTAGATAGCCTCACTCACCTTCTCGTAGAGCTTATCGCCCTTTAAGCGGTGCCAGCCGTCAGGCAAAACCTTGCCAAGCACGGGAACAAAACCAAAAAGACTTTTTAGACGATTCAAAGTTTCAAAGGTCGCCACCGTCGAAATCGGTTTTGCCGCGTACAAACGCTTTGCCGAATTTTCAACGACAACCACCGGGCACACCGCCGTTACGCTCTGAATACTCTGCTGAGGAGGGTAATCGTTCAAGCTCGAGTAAAGACCCGAATACAAAGCACCACTGCCGCCGAGACTTGCGCCGACGACATGCACACTGGAAATGCGGCTCGCAATCGGTGAATCCGGAGAACGCACAAGCTGGGCAATTTGATAGAGCTGTCGACCTTCATCAAAGCCACCGACAGAAAACGCCTTATTCTGCATTTGAAAA
The DNA here is from genome assembly GCA_018266295.1 of Bdellovibrionales bacterium. NCBI lineage: Bacteria > Pseudomonadati > Bdellovibrionota > Bdellovibrionia > Bdellovibrionales > Bdellovibrionales bacterium. The sequence continues at coordinate 367,010 of JAFEAQ010000006.1, forward strand.
TCCGAGCCCGTGATATTCGCCAAGGTCAGTACGTGAAACGGAGATTCGTCAAAAAGGTGCATCATAAAAGCGCGATGCGTGGTGCTCTGGGTGGCATTACAAAGAACACCGCACTTCGCAATAATAAACGGCCGCGGCGTATTCCCAGGCTTCATCGCAACAAAACCCGTCAGCATCCGCCCGTCCGGCAACGTCGCCTTCACCGCCTGGATGTAAGGATTATCCAAGAAATTATAATCCACCGTCGCATACTTAATCAGCGGTACAAATGAGTGGCGCGAAAGTGGCGAGCTGATTTCATCAGAACAACGGTTCACCCACGCGTTCACGGCCTTGCCCTGATCACAAGTCTTATTGCTTTTCCAGATAAGCGAGCGAAGCGCATCCTGCGAACACTCAGGACTTGTTGGAAAATTATTCGCCCCCGTTGGATCCCACGGGAACCAATTGTGCTTACCAGGATCTACGCCATCAGAAACCGTCAAGTCCCCCGGAAACTCCGGCGGTTGCTGTGGTTTGCGCGGAGGCTTTAACCGCGGCGGAGGAGAATCATCCTCCGGAGTCTTGCGTTTTTCCCCCGGCTTCTTGGCATTCTTCGGGCGCTTATAAAATTCGATCTTGAGCCCCGTAGGGCCAACCACTTCGACGTCTGAAACGGGATCTGGCTCCGCATGGACAACAGCCACAAATGCAAACGACACACTGATAACCATAAGGCCTTGGAAAAATATTTTAATTTTGCTCATAGATGCTAGATAGCATCCATAAACAGAAAAACATAATCCGCCTTTAGCGACAGTTTCGTAACCTCAAGAAATACTTAGGGAGCGCGCATGAAAGTGCGCCAAGGACTCTTTGGATCTTTGCGGCTATACACATAGCGCTCATGCAGACGGCCATTTTTGCCGTACCAGAACTCGAACTCTTCCGGAATGATATGATACCCGCCCCAGTTTTCAGGACAAGGAACCGCTTGGCCATCGAAAGACTTTTCGTACTCAGCCACGCGCTGAACGAAGTACTCCGTCCCCGGAATTTCAGAGCTTTGATTTGAAGCCCACGCCCCGATTTGGCTGAGGCGGGCACGCGTATTAAAATACGCCACACTCTCTTCGCGGGTGAGTTTGTAGGCACGGCCCGTAATACGGATCTGCTGCCACTCTTTCGGCGAATAGAAATTCACGCAGACTTGATTGTTCTCTGCGATCGCTTTGCCTTTGGACGAATTGTAATTGCCATAAAAAGAAAGACCTCCGCGAATCAGTCCTTTGTAGTAGACAATTCTAACGGAGGGCTTTAGGTCGGCACCGACGGTCGCCAGTGCCATCGCATTGTGTTCAGGCTCCCCGCGCTTTTCAGCTTCTTGGAGGAGCCTTTCAAAGTGTAAGAAAGGATCTACACTTAAATCAAACACGACTATTTAGTCTCTTTAGCTTCTTTTTTCTCTTTTTTAGCTTTGCCGTGAGCTGCATCAGCTGGAGCCGCGCCGCCAGCACCTGGCTTCACGATATCAACCAATTCAACTTCGAAAACCAATACAGAGTTTGCTGGGATGCCTGGACGACCAGAAGCACCGTAAGCCAATTCAGGTGGGATGAAGAGTTTGTATTTAGAACCCACTTTCATCATTTGCAGAGCTTCAGACCAGCCTGGGATCACACCTTGAACTGGGAATTCAGCAGGTTGACCGCGATCGTATGAAGAATCGAATTGAGTTCCGTCGATCAAAGTCCCTTTGTAGTGAGCTTTTACAGTGTCTGTTTTAGAAGGAGTTTTGCCTTCGCCTTCTTTTTCAACTTTATACTGAAGACCAGAAGCAGTGACTTTTACGCCTTCTGCAGACTTGTTCTTTTCCAAGAACTCAGCGCCTTTTTTCTTGTTCTCTTCAGCCGCTTCTTGTTGCTTCTTCATAGCAGCTTCTTGAAGCTTCATCATCGCTTGCTGAATTTCTTCTTTAGTCATTTTGCTATCGCCTTTGATAGCATCTTTCATCGCCATCGCCATCACGTCAGAATCGATTTCGATGTTTTGTTGTTTCATATTGCCGCCGATTTGTTGGCCAATAGCGTAGCTAGCTTTTTTCAAATCAGTGTCCAATTTTTTTGTACAACCTACAGCAACCAAAAGTGCTGCAGACGAACCCGCAATAATCAACTTTTTCATTTATTCTCCTGTTTTCTGTTCTTTAACCTTCATGGTTTTTTTAATCTGAACAACCAATCTTTAAACAGAATTCATTTTTTTCAAAGAGTTAACATCCCGCGCGAAGATTTCTTAAGTAGCTCAAGATCTCGGTGGATGGGCCCCGGTGAAGCACTTTCGGCTGCCTTTTTTCGAAGCTCTTTGAGTAAAGTGGGTCATAATAATAAAGTAGAAGTTTGCGAATCCACTCTTTGTTGGCCTCAAGCCCCCGGCCCGAGCGATAGTCTGCTTCAGAAATTGCTATATCTTGCAGCACTTCTTGCGTCCGAAGGCCGCCGAGTTTACGAGAAATCGCTTCGATCGAGGCTCGGTAACGGGCAAAAATCTGCATCGCCGCCTGTTCAGAACCTCGAGCCAAAGCAGTCCCTATGACATAATCTTGGAAGATATTTTCCACACGCTGTTCGAATTTTTCGTCAACAAACACAACCGGAGAGGCCCGCATAGTAAAGAAAAAACTCTCAGGCACGGTTCGGCTGCCGATCATGCGGCTCTCGTCTTCAAACAAGGCCGGCCCGTGTGGAAACTGCGCGCGCAGTTGGATCAGCCCGACGCCGATGCGATTTTCAAAATCCTTTTGCGACGGCTGAGGCACGTCCCACGCGCCGAAGGCCGAACCGCGATGGTGAGCGAGAGCCTCTAAATCCATCGCTGGATAAAACTCCGAAGCTTGCTTGAGGATGTGCGTTTTTGCACTCCCCGTGGGCCCCGTGAGCATGAGAAAATTTCCTTGATTGGAAAACTGTTCGATTTCATTTAACAAAAACTGTCGCACTTTTTTATAGCCGCCCGAGATCACCGGGCGATCGACACCGACTTCACGCAACCAACGTTGAGTGATTTGCGAGCGAAGTCCGCCACGAAAACAGTAAATGACAGCGTCAGGATGCTGACGGATCTGTTCCTGCCAGGCCTGCATGCGTGCTTCTTTGACCTCACCCGACACTAAGGAATGACCGAGTTCAATCGCCTTTTCACGGCCTTCACGCTTGTAAGCCGTACCGACCAGTGCACGCTCTTCATTGTTCATGATCGGCAGGTTCACCGCCCCCGGCAGGGCCCCTTGCTGAAATTCGACCGGCGCTCTGACATCTATCAGAGGAACTTTTTTCGTGAACAGTTCCCGGAGACCGGCTTCTTGGATATTACTCAAAGCTCACCTGAATAGAAGTTTCACGGGCGATCACTTCACCCACAATGGCTGCTTTTGCGAAGCCCTTTTGCAATTGGCGAAGGACTTCAGCGGCTTTGTCTTTTTGAACCGAAAGCAGCAAGCCACCGCTGGTTTGCGGGTCATGCAATAGGTGCTTTTGGACTTCGGACAATCCCCCAAACAGAGTGGCTTCCGCCGTGTACTGAGCGTTGCTTCGATGGGCTTTTGTCAGGAAGGACTTTTCAAGGAACTCTATAGCGCGGCCGAACTTTGGCAGAGCTTCAAAATGGAACTTCATGCTGACTTGGCTCGCTTTTGCCATTTGCATGCCGTGGCCTGAAAGACCGAAGCCGGTAATGTCCGTCGCCGAATGAATCGCTGTCATCGAATCGGCCGTCAAAAAATCGACAGCATTATTTAATTGAGCCATGCTTTGCAGAGCCTCGTCGATCTCATTTTCAGTGGCTTCACGGCGTTTCAAAGCCGCCGTCATTGTGCCCGTTCCCAGAGCTTTTGTAAGAATCAACACATCCCCCGGCTGAGCTTTGGCGTTGGACCAAACTCTGTCTGGATGTACAAAGCCGGTCACCGAAAGGCCGAACTTCAAAGTGTCATCATCAATCGAATGCCCGCCGACAAAGTTGGCCTTGGCCTCACTGATCACGTCACTCGCCCCTTGCATGACGTCGACAATCACGGACTCGGGCATATTTGCTAAAGGAAAGGCCAAAATCCCCATCGCCGTCATCGGTTTTCCACCCATGGCATAGACGTCGCTCAAAGAGTTCGCAGCAGCAATCCGGCCAAAGAGTTTCGGCGTATCCACAATGGGAGTGAAGAAATCCAGGGTTTGGACCAGAGCCACTTCCTCATTGATTTTATAAATGGCGGCATCGTCGAACAAGCCACCATCTACAAGCAAGGCCGGATGGGCCTGAGGAAAGCGCACTTGAGAAAGGATCTTTCGCAATTCCGAGGCCGCTACTTTCGCAGCGCACCCGCCTTTTTGAACGGTCTGAGTGAGGGCAATGCTTTCTGAGCTCATAATGGGTCATCCTATCTACTCACTTATTGCACTGCAATTTAAATCTGGCAGAATAAAAAGACTGGAGGATTCGATGAAAAAACTCAACTTGGCGTTAGCCTCTGTGCTCGCATTTTCTTTAGCACTGCCGGCTTTCGCCGAAGGTACTAAAAAGAACAAGCTCAATACGAATCTGTATGAACAAGAAGCGAAGGACTCCACAATTTCAGGCAAAGTCAAAGCCGTCCGCGAAGTTCAGGGCGACACCGAGGTTTTCATCGACAACCCCAAAGGCAATAGCGGCCCTTACACCCTTCCAGAAAACATCAAAGACCGCGCAAATCTTCTGAAGATCCTCCAAGCCAGTCAAAAACCCGGCGGCGGCTCTGTGACAATGAGCATCGACGAGCAACAACGTATTAAATCCGTTGAATCTTCCGGCGGTTCGGCTAAATCTTCATCATCGATTCCCGAGTTCTAAACCGAGGTTCACCCGTGCGCATTCTCGTTGTTGAAGATCAGATTAAGATGGCAAACTTCCTTAAGAAGGGCCTGAATGAAGTGGGCTATGCCGTCGACCTTGCCGAAAACGGCATGGATGCTGAGTCCTTCATGGCTCAAGGCGAATACGACCTGGTGATTTTGGATGTGATGTTACCGGAACAAAACGGCATTGAAACGGCTCGCCACATTCGCCGCGATGGTTACGAAGGCCCGATCCTGATGCTGACGGCTCTTTCAACCACGAAAGATAAAATCACAGGCCTTGATGCAGGGGCTGATGATTACCTGACAAAGCCTTATTCATTTGATGAGCTTTTGGCCCGCGTGCGCGCGCTTCTTCGCCGCAAATCCTCGGCTTCAACCAGTGGTGGAAACTCACTGTTGCAATACTCGGATCTTGAAGTCGATCTGCTTCACCGCAAGGTTCGCAGATCCAATCAAGAAGTGAGCCTTACGACGAAAGAATTTGCGTTGCTGGAATACCTCATCCGTAATGCCGAGCGCCCCTTGGGCCGCGTCTCTATTGCGGAACACGTTTGGGATATTCACTTTGATTCTGAAAGCAATGTCATCGATGTGTACATCAACATGCTTCGTAAAAAGATCGATGCGCCTTTTAATAAAAAACTCATCCACACGGTGGTAGGCGTTGGCTACGTTCTCAAAGAAAATCCTTAAACCTCTCAGCAAAATCAGCATTCGTCTGCGTCTAACGCTGATTTTCGTCATGATTTTCGGTACGACGACGATCGTGTTTAACACCTTCCTTTTCCTGTTCATGATTCAAACCCTGCAGCAGGATTTCGATGATGCTCTTTTCAACTATGCCGTCGACGTTTCTCAATCCATCGAAATTGGCGTGAAGGGGGACTTGAACTTCCCTCCTCTGAAACTTGATACGGGTAAAGTTCTGCCCTTTCCGCTTGGTACGGCCTTGATTCAGGTCGTGCATACGTCAGGCACAGTGCTGGCGCGCGTGGGTGATTTCGGGGATTTCAATCCACCTTTTAAAAAAGACTTTGAGCGCCTCGCCAGGGGCGAAGAGGCCACCTATCGCACGATCTCAAATATCAGTAAAATCCCGTCGGCCGAAGCTGACTCTTACCGACTGATCAGCTTTCCGCTGGATAACTCCACTCACCCGCAGGTGATTTTGCAAATCGCGGTGCCGATGACTCTGTTAGAAACGCAGATTAGCAATCGTCTGACGCTTCTTCAGATCGGTATCCCCCTGGTGCTTTTCATTGCCACTCTCGGTGGTCTGTTCTTCTCCTCGCGTGCGTTGGCGCCTGTGAAACATATGATCCAAGCCGCGCAGGGAATCGATGCGAGCGAACTTGATCAGCGCGTGCCCGTGCCAGAAGCCAATGATGAAATTAAAAAATTGTCACTCACCCTGAATGAGATGCTCGATCGTATCCATCAGGCCTTCCAATCCCAGGAGCGGTTCGTCGCCGATGCCTCTCATCAGCTGCTGACACCGCTGGCGATTGTGAAGGGCGAACTCGAAGTCATGCAGAAGCGTGAATACAATAAAGAAGAAGTCGATGCGTTCTTGCGCAGCTCTTTGCAAGAAATCGACAGCCTGGCAAAGATCGTCAAAGACATGTTGCTGCTAGCGCGTGTGGATGCCGGTTTGGGCGGTCTCAACCTCCAGGAAATCTTCATGGATGAATTGGTGTTTGAGGCCATCGGCCGAGTTGAGAAAATTGCCAATGCCAAAAGCATTCGCTTGAAAGTGGATTTGCTTGATGACGATGCCGTCGGCCGCCAATCCGTGCGCGGTGATTATGATCTGCTATTAAACTTGCTTGTAAACATCATTGAAAATGCGATCAAATACTCGCCAACCGGAGAGATGGTTTCTATTACTCTGACTTGGAAAAAAGACCTCAGTGCCGTCGTTGTGACTGATCACGGCCCTGGGATCTCTAAAGACCAACTCAATCTTATTTTTGAACGCTTCAGCCGTGGCCCTAATGCTGAGCGCGACACAAAAGGGTTTGGCTTAGGTCTAGCCATTGCACAGAAAATAGCCATTCTTCACCACGCCAAGCTCTATGCTGAGAACAATTTAGGCAATGGCGCGCAGTTTCATTTTGAGATTAAAAACATTTAATTCGCCTTTAATGTTGGTTTTAACCCGGCTTGATAATCTGATGACGTTTTAAAGGCGTCTTCCGGGCGCCGAAGTAAACTAAACGAGTCAGAGATGACTCACACAAATAGACCAATATGGAGGCTCTATGAAACTTGTATCTATCGTTATCGCTCTTGCTTTTGCTGGTGTTGTTGCTCACGCTGAAGAACACGCTGCTCCTGCTGCTCCAGCTGCTGCTGCTCCTGCTGCTACTCCAGCTCCAGAAGCTAAAAAAGAAGAAGGCAAAAAAGCTGACAAACACGCTAAGAAAAAGCACGGTAAAAAAGGTGCTGAAAAAGCTGAAGCTGCTCCTGCTACAGAAGCTGCTCCTGCAACTAAGTAATCTTAGTTACAGCTTAGCTGTCTAAGAAAGGGAACTCGCAAGAGTTCCCTTTTTTTTCACTCATCCCTCATACTGCCGCGACCAAACCGTCTTAGCCTGTTGTCACCAAGCATACGCTGGAGGTTTTATGGTCACCCGAATTTCCTCCCTGTTATTTGCGGCTCTCTTAAGTCTTGCTGGCGCACAAAGTTTCGCTGCCACTCCGCAAGCGCTCAAGCTTCAGTCATCGCAGTCTTACTATTACGCTTTTGGCTCGTGGCCTGTGGGCTACACCACTTTTCAGGACTTTAGTTTCACAAGCTACGGCGGACTCACGCGCATCTACAGTATTTATACTTTTGGCACGGCTTACAACTCGATAGACAACTGCCCTTCGATCCTTTACGCCGGCTATAGCTGCACGATCCGCGTCTTTTTCCGCCCATGGTTTGTTGGTTACCAAGATGGTCAGACTACTATCTCAACAGATAGTGGCACTACGAGAGTGTTCCTGAGTGGCTATGGCTACTAACGCTCGCCCTCGGGATGAGGTGAGCTTTGGTTGGAGGGAGTCTTCGCGGAAAAGGGTCCCTTAAGTAAAATGGTATATTATACGATTAGGTCGTCTATTATACCATTTCACTGAAACACTCTTTAATTCTAACGAGAACTATTTGAGTGATCGCCTATTGCCATAAGGACAACTCGTCTATAAGACGACCCGGTCGTATAATAGACGATTCGCAGGGAGCGATCTTCGTATCAAAGTACAAAACAAGATCGAAGAATGTCCCAAGGTACAGAAACCTGACGGCCTGGATGGCCGTCAGGAAGCGGGGTTCGGGGCAGATGCCCCGACTATCAGGATGTAGGAAGAACGGCGGAGCCTCAGTGCGGAATCAACCACAGACAGCCGACCGCCACGAGCGTGGGAAGAACGGCCGCTAAGAAAAGTTTCAGCGGGTTGACATTTCCGCCGGGGAATTTGTGATTGAGGATACTGAAGCCTGCCGGATTCGGAGCGTTGGCAATCACCGTGAGCCCGCCGCCTGCGATGGCGCCGGCGACGAGAGCATAGCGTGAATCCACCGTCAGGCTTGGCACTTGGGAACCCAAATAGGTTAAAGCCGCATTGTCTGTGATCGCCGTCAGCGCGGTAGCTCCGCTAAAAAGTACGACATCAGACATCGATGACAAGAGCGGCTCTAACCACCATTTTTGGAATGATCCAAAAACAATAATTCCACCGAGGAAAAACGCTACCAGTAAACTTTCACGCAGGCGCAGGTGCTCTTGGTATTTCTTTGTTGCCATCGTAAGGCCGAGGAAGAAAAGGAAAATCCCCATAAAAACACTTTCATAGTGAGCCGTTAAAACCACTGCCACGAGGAAAACAAGATGCACCAAAGTCACGCCGAAAGGAACGCGTGGACCTCGACGCTCTTGGCGCTGATCTGCCTCAAAGAGACTGAAACAATATTGCTCAATATCTTTTCTCATAAAGATCACTAAACCAAGGGCATTGATCGTCACCGTGGTGATACTTTTTAAACCGAAGTGCTGAAATACGAATGCTAAATCCCATTGCCAACGGGCCGCCACCATCAAAATGGGCGGAGCCGCAAAAGGAGTCAGAGCTCCTCCGACTGATACATTCACAAAAAGCACGGCCATCACAAAATACGCCAAACGCTGTGACGGATTATGAAACATCGAAACTAGCAACAATGCCGTGACCGTCATCGCCGCAGGCTCGGTGATAAAACTGCCGCTGAGAGGGCCCAGAGTAAGAACAACAAAAATATCTGTCAGCTTTTCAGGAGTTTTAAAAACTTTTCGTAAGCACGCGCTCACGAACTGAATACCGTCACGGGCAAGCCCCAGAATCGGACGAGTTGCCGCAATCACCATAATCACAAAAACAAACAACGGCTCGGTAAAATTAAGTCCTTCTTGAAACTCAATGGTTGCTTTACTGCCGGAAAGAAAAAGCATGCAGCCCAAAAAAACCGCAGCCCAAACACCAAAAACAATTTCAATCTCACTCAATAAATGCAAAAGCCCATGCATGAAGGAGTCTTTAGAAAAGCGATGCGAAAGATGGAGAATCTTTTGAACCAAAAATGTGTGAATAATGGCAATCGCAAAGATCCCGGTGCCGAGGATTTCCAAAGTTGTCGGATTCATCAAGTCCCTCTGTGAGCTCTAGTTATTGTTTTTTGCTCGTACAAAGGTTCATGTTAGCAAGAATTTCCCTGCGTTGTTGACTCAAATCTTGCGTCGCCATGCTCAAAGTACCGGAGTCGCAATGATTTTCTTGTTTAAGACGGCTAATGGCTTGGGCTTCCGACGGCGTCAATGCCAAATTCCAAATTAATTTTATTTTCAGCCAGTTCGCCAAATATTCACAAGCATAAGCTCTGTTCGGAGGCATAAAACCCTCCGGCGTGCGATCGCCCTTTTTCATATTATCAGAGCCGTTCACAGCAAGCAGATGGTAGTCATTTGAAAAGAAGTTGGCGTACAAGCAACGTTTTTTTGCATCCCATTGCCATGCTCCGCTGATGTAGGAATTTTTCAACGGAACGACATGATCAATCTGCAAATCCGCAGCATCGGTGTATTGATTCCCAGAATATGGATCATTCCACTCACCGCTTCTGACCGTGCAACCGCGAGAGCCGCTAAAGCTAACCGGCGTTGATGATGCGCGGATCAAAACTTTCGCGCGGGTGTTGTAGCAAGTGCCATCGCGTGGATCTTTCACCCATGTGCCGTACTGGTCCATGCGATTGTAAGGAACCGAAGGATCTTTCAGAGTTTCTTGGTGATGGTCCCAAATCATCAAATCCAATGAAGCAACGGCTCTTGCCGCAGCCTCCACCGCATCCGACAGAGTGCCGATAGGATCTAACAACTCTTCTTGAGGAGCGGGCTTCATACTATCGTGAACGGTGTAGTAATCAGGCGACGCGGCCTTAGAAACAGAAAGAACAAGAACAATTTGAGCAAACACGAGGAGAGAAGTCTTTCGTGGCACGCGATTCCTCCAATTCCTTTTAGAAGTCGTTGCGCCTGGACCTGCTACCATTAAAGGCGAGCCGTCTTCGTTTCGGCAAGCACTTAATTTACAGGATTGTGTTTGGGTTCTTGGGGACAAAAACCATTATGTTACGTTGATTCTCTACACAGACGGGATTTTTTTTGATAGCCTACCCGAATGATGCAACAGACATATCCTACGCGCCGGGTTCTAACGGTGATTGGTGCGGGCTTGATTTTAGCTCTTATGACGGCGCTGACGATAGATCAAAGCTTGTCCTTATATTTTAAGCAGCCGGAACTCACTCCGGTATGGCTCTTTGCACGCAACATTACAAATGTCGGACTCAGTGAACATTATTTTGTTCTGGCGGCGGTTTTATATGTGTTTGGAAAATGGGTTCGCCCCCAGTTTGTGCAAACACGCCTCTGGGCAAGAAATCTTTTTTTCGCACTGCTGACCTCCGGTGTTTTCATTCACATCGTGAAGTTCTGCGTGGGACGTCAGCGTCCCCACAAATCAGAGGTCTTTGATCCGTTTGTCTTCCACCCGTTTACCACTCATTGGGACTTTCATTCGTTTGCCTCAGGCCATACGCAAGTGATGTTCACTGTGGCCACGATGTTTGCAGTGGCATTTCCGCGGGCGAAATGGGCATTCTTTGTGATTGCCGCCTTCTTCGGATTCACTCGCGTGATTATTCATGATCATTTTCTGAGCGATGTCATCGGCGGCGCCGTGATTGGCTACGTCGGGACTACGACGGCTTTATATTGGGTCGGTCTGTGGCAAAACCGGTCATCGAAACAAAGTGACAAGGCAGTTTCTGCAAGCACTTAAATCCTTCCGGAGTTTTCTCTAATAACTGAACTTCATCTGTTCCGTAACGGCCCTCTTTCACAAATAAAACAAGGCCGTTCATTTTGAGTTGTTCCGCCACGAAGTTCGGCATTTTAGGAGCCGCCGCTGTAAATGTGATCCGGTCAAAAGGCGCCTCGCTTTGACAGCCATAACCCGCATCCCCTTCGAACATTAAAATATTTTTTAATTTGTGAGACTCGATGAGAGCTTTCGCTTTTTGTGCAAGCTCCGGAATAATTTCCATCGTCACAACCTGACCTTCTGGGCCAACGAGGGTCGACATCAAGGCGGCATTCCAGGCGCTCCCGGTCCCTACTTCAAAAATCTTCTGTCCCGGTTCAATTCGTAAAATATCTAAAAGATGCAAAACAAAACTGGGCTGCGAAATCGTCGACCGTAAACCATTTTCCTGAAACAGTGCCAACGGGCGATCCGTATATGCCTCTGCAAGAGAGTAACGTTCAGGAACATATTCATGACGAGGGTTTTTATAAAACGCTCTAACGATTTCTGGTGAGAGTTCGTGATGACGTCGGGCTTTTTCGATGAGGTCTTCTTGAAGTTTTTCGATCTTTTCCATGTTTCAACAATAACACATAGCAAAAGCTTTGAAATCTTGTTTGTCGTCCAGATTCGCATCATAATTCAAAGATGTTTCAAAATCTCCGCGAGCTCATGACCAAATGGTCTCAAGCTCCTCATTCAAGAAGGAACTTAGACACTCTCCTTAGCGCCCCCCCTGCGCCGGATAGTTTATTGCGTAAACGTCTTGAATGGCTCACCGATTTGATTCAATGGATTCGTGCTCGCGGTCCGATTAAGACGGAACTCGACTTTCAGAGCGGTCAGCCTCAGGCCTTGCGGGCCAAATATCTGATCTTGGTGCTGGAGCGCAACCCCGCCTGGAAGAAAAACGTCGCCCAATTATTACGGTCTATCATTCGCGATACTAGTGCCCTAGACCTCTTTGTAAATACGGGCGTGCAAAATCAACAAGGCTTCAGTGCCGAGTTGATGGACCGCCTTCATTACAAATTCCTGCCTAAGGCACCAGACTATAAAAATCTTGCTTCTTTCTTTAGTCAGACGTTTAAAAATGAAGAAGACTACGTGTGGCTTGGACAGCTCGATAAGAAAGTCTTCGAAGATTTTCTTGCGATCTTTAGCTACGAAGACACTTCGGACGGCTCTTGGAATTCACTCATTGGCGATGCGAAAGATGCGATTTTACTTTTAAGTACACAAGTGCGCGGTGCCGGCCTTTCAACGCCGGTTCGCAGCCGTATTGAAGGCAAGCATTTCCGAGAACTGCCTTTTTTTGAATTGCCTCTTCTCGCAAATAAAATGGTCGACACTCAAGACTCTGATCAGCGCATGGTCCTAGCTCTGCAACTTGAAAAGCTCGTGGATCGCTGCCAGCTTGCCATCACTGAGGTTTATAATCATTTAAGTGAATACGGCGTCAGCATCAGTATAGTTTTTTCGCTCGACCGAATGGAAGCGCAGCTTCGCCGTATTCGTAATTTAATCGAGCTTGTTCTGAGTCATGAAAAAAATCCCGAAGCAGTTTCTCAGTTTGTTTCAACGCTGATGGTGGAAAATATTCGTTTCCATAAAGTGCGCGCGCTCTTTGCCGATAACATGGCTTTGATTTCAAAAAAGATTGTTGAGCGCAGTGCCGAAACTGGCGAACATTATATTACTCGGAACCGCTCTGAATATGTCTATATTTTACAGAAAGCCATTGGCGGCGGATTCTTAACGGCCTTCACAACGGTGATTAAATTTTTACTTTACCGGCTGGGCGCCTCTGTTTTCTTTACGGGCTTTTTTGCTTCTATTAACTATGCAGTCAGCTTCGTGGCAATCCAGCTCATGGGCTTTACGCTGGCAACCAAGCAACCGGCAATGACGGCGCCTGCGCTGGCGGCGAAAATGCATAAGGTGAATGATCCGGATTCTTTAGAAAAGCTCGTCGATGAGATCATCAACTTGATGCGCTCTCAGTTCATCGCGGTCCTCGGAAATATCTATGCGGTCGTGCCTTCGATGATTGTGATTTCCATCGTTTGGTTCATGGCCTTCCATCAGCACTTGCAAAATACCGATGCAGCCAATCACACTTTGCACTCTTTGTCGATTTTAGGCGGGATGGCTCCTTATGCGGCCTTTACCGGTATTCTCTTGTGGCTTTCCAGTATTATTGCCGGCTGGATGGACAACTGGTTTGTTTATCACCGCCTGACTTCAGCGATTTCACAAAATCGCCGTATGACTTATGTCTTTGGTGAGTCCGGCGCAAAACGCATTGCTTTGTTCTTTAGAAAAAACATTTCCGGTTTTGCAGGGAATATTTCTTTAGGTTTTTTCCTCGGTTTGATTCCGGCATTAGGCACGTTCTCGGGCCTGCCGATTGATGTCCGTCACGTGACCCTTTCTTCGGGCTCGCTCGCTTCAGCCGTTGTGACCTTAGGTGTTGCTAGCCTTTCCACACCGGATTTCTGGCTGGCGGTTGTCGGTATCGCAGTTTGTGGCTTCTTAAATGTGGTTGTGGCTTTTAGCATGGCGATGTTCGTCGCCATCCGCGCACGCCGTATCCAGACCCCACAACGAAATCAAATTTATCGCGCGGTGCTTGCTCGCCTTCGCAAATATCCACTGAGTTTATTTTATCCGAGAAAACAGACAACGGAAGGATAAAATCACCATGGCTTATTCCAAACCTTGCGAACAGTTTCGTCTAATTTAAATTTGTTCGAAACAATATAGTAAGGAGGGTTCGTATGAGCATGATGGATTCCATCCAAGAAAAAGCAGCCAGTGTTTTCGGATCATCTAACACTCAACTCACGCAGGCGGTCTCAAAAATCATTGATGAATGCGGCGGCATGGATGGGTTGATTAAAAAATTTCAAGATAAGGGGCTCGGAGACACCGTCCAATCTTGGATTGGTAATACTCCAAACAAATCAGTGACTGCGGACCAAATCACCAACGTGCTTGGCCCGGCTCTATTGCAAAAAGTCGCTAGTAAAGTAGGGATGGCACCAGAAACCTTAAGCCAACAGCTGGCAACTTACCTCCCACTCTTGGTAGATAAGTTATCACCTGAGGGTATGGTGCCTCACGAAGGCTGGTGGGCAAAAAGCTTAGATAAAGCCAAAGAGTTCTTTGGCATGAACAAGCACTGATCAAACCCCCGAAGAAAAAGAGGAGCTTAGCAACTCCTCTTTTTTCCTATGCTTAAGTAAAAAAACGCATAAGGCCCACCTTTCCCATACACTTCGCCTGGGAAGAAGCACGCTGCCTTACTGGCCCCATAGACAGACGGCTGTCGCGTGATCTGCGACTGGGCGTGTACGCTAAGTCTTAGCGTGTGAAAACGGAAACAATCTCCTCCCTCTGATTAAGGTCAACCTATAGGTTCACTATAATCTGAGGAAGAAGGATGGCTGGTAGTAAGTTATTCCGTTACCTCCTCATGGGTTTTAGGTTTATCCGTAGAGTTCTTTGATTTCTTCTTTGTTCTTTTAAACCCACGAGCTTCCATATCATTGAGTTCATGGTAGTTAATGACATTTCTAAAATCTCTTCCCCATGAAAGAATCCTGGTAAAGGGGCGAAGGTCAAAAAGACCTTTTAAGTTCTTTCCTTTAAGCTTTGATAATGAACTTACAAGAAGAGAAGTAAGCGTTCTAATAAAAGCTAAATAGGCTTTCTTAGAAGGAAGAAGCATCACCATATGAATATGAGACCAATTTAAAGAAAACTTATAAAGCTTAATGCCGTATTTGTTTGCTTGAGAGTTTATAAGGCTTTCGATCTTACGAGAATCAGGAACAAAGCAATTGCTGCCAGTACTTTTTAGAATTAAATGCGTGGGGTTTTTAAAAGATAAAGGGCGAGCTGTTTTTCTTTTCCCTGTAAGTAAACTCCCGCCGAATTCTTTTTTGTAGTTTCTAATAAAATCAAAACCTGTCTGCCTCATCTCTCACTCCAATTAAACTTAACTATTCTTTTAAGGTGAGAAACTTATAACACAGGTTTTTAGAGTGAATTTCCGAGCTCAAGCCTAACGCGAATCATATCACTCATCAAAGAGCGTAATCCCTTCGCCCCGAAGAGATCTCTTGCAGAAATCAAAATCCAAAGCCCCAC
>JAFEAQ010000007.1 GCA_018266295.1 Bdellovibrionales bacterium
GGAAGGGGTCGCTGGGCGACAGAGGGCCCCTCTGATAAATTTTTGTTTAAGCTCTCAAGACCCTTTCCTTTGCCGGGCGATGGACTGTAGCCTGCACGTGGTGCCTGGTGCACCAGGAGGAGTGGCTTTTCGGAGTGAGGATCTCCGATTAGCTGCCTCCTGGCTAAGTACGTCCGCCGGAGTGGGCAACCCCCATGAAGGCGGGCGTACTATGAGTCCATCCTCGGCCATAAAAGGAAAGGCCAACCATTTATGTCCATCTACGCCGACTGACACAGCCCACCAGGACCGGGCACCGTCCCTTGCGGATGGTTTGCCCGAAGGCAACAACTTCGATATACAAGACGACACCGCTCCACGCTCAACCGTCCGCTCACTATTCGCCCATCAAGGCAGCCGAGTACCCTGCGAGTGTCCTTTGTACCTAACTCCACGAGACGATACAACAACACGATCCCCCCAGCAACGCCCCACCATGGCCCACTTCGTGGAACCAGCTTTGGCTCAACCAAGCTGCGTTTTGATGATGTCCACTAAGAACAACAACCCTTACACCGACAGTTACGCTGGCATCAGCTTTGATACACCAATCCCCCACGGAACTCCACCCCAGGACGATAGGAGAGGATCATCACCGTCGCTCGACCCACCAAGCCCTATTCCGCTCACAACGGAGTCGGTTTCGGTACCGCGCGATGACTGGTGGCCCTCGCCCTTATCAGCATTCACCGACTTCAATCGCAACAAAGATGCGCAACCACAGTCCCCAGAGGACAAACCACGCGAGACAGTAGCACACAAACTCCAAGAACGAAGCCCAGAAGCAACGGATCCCTCAACCGAGAAAGATCCGTCAAAGAAGCCACGAGGTTTATTGGACGAAGAACTTACACTACAAAGCGATCAGCAGAGAGGGAGAAAGCGCCCTCGATGTGATTACAAGCTCACCGCCGAGGAGACGTTTGAACGCCCGCTCAAACGACTCAGACCTTGCCGATTTCATCTCCAACCCTTTCACCGAGAAGTCACAGCTTCACAGAAGAAGGAATCCCCGCCACGCCCCCCACCCCCAAAGGTACAGACCGTGCCCCAAGGGCCCAAGCTGCAACGGGAACGAATCGCTCCTCTCAAGTCGCTCCCCAGAAGAGGCCAGCTGATCAGTGATATTTGGTGCCTTACCCGCCCCTACTTTAATCCTTTTCGAGAACGGCCAATTTCGCCACCGCGCCGCATTCAGCCCCCTCCGACACAATGCCTCGGCCCCCCTCTGTACGATGGGTTGCCTACGCAAAGCAATTACAGAGCTGAATCGCCATCTTTGTATCCACTCTTACTACTTCAAGGTATGGAAAAGAAAGATACCCATCAAGTTTCCCCACCGCGAGCTAGGAACGCCCCACAGACCCCCCCACGTACATCAATGCCCCTCCCTTCGTCGTGGCAATCACGACAGAGAGATGAGACGCACACGGAGAGGGGATACACCTTTTTACCCCCAGCCGCGAAACAACAATTCTACGCTACCGCACGTCGTCAACTTCTTGATGTCGTTGCGGCGGTCCAGAAGTGGAAGAATACATGCTCCCAGTTTTGCTTGTTCGCAAGAAACTGGTCAAAGACACACTCCCCGGAGATACGCAGAATGGCTTGCCGCTTTGTGCACAGTCTTGTCTCCTGCGTCATCGAAGCACTCCGATATGGCACCGTACTGGTTAGACAACTAATCTACTACATCGCAATTCGGGTTCTTTTCGTTGACAAAGGTCCAAAACTACACATCGAGATTTTCGGTAAGATCTGCTATCAAGTGTGTCGAACGGTCAGCAAAGCAACCAAGAAAGGCTACAGAGCGTCCCTCATCCTCGTCTCGAAGACCACTCTCCTTGTGGCATATGGTCTCGTTCGAATTCTACACTGTTTCAAGGCGATCAGGCAACTGATCTGCCTGGCAGGGTGTCTGCAACGAGTCTGCTGCAAGAGTTTGGTGTTCTTGATTTGGTGGGGAAACGCTTTGAGCCGCAGCATGTTTCAACTATGCACTCAGATGCCCAATTGGCACATCCCCCAAGTTCACAGTGCCCCACCGTACCCCATCACACCCTGGAAGACCGTTGACCGAAGGTCCAGGCCACTACGACCTGAACTAACAGTCGACGACGGACTGGAGCTGCTGGAGTATGCGTCACGCCTTTACATGGAATGCAATCCGGAACGACCTCTCCTCCAACCAGCAGTTAGTCCGTTCCATGATTCGCAACCCGTCATGCACTTTTTGCCCGCCCTTGATGAAGACCTGTTGCAACCGCCCATGAGACCCTTCGTAGAACCACCCCCAGAACTGCCGGAACAAGCTGGAGAGCAGATACATGTTCTCCGCGAAAACCCACCACTAGCTGACGCAGAAGAGGAAGCAGCCATTGCACCCGCAGAAAACCCCCGCGATGCTCGAGAGGATTCACGATCGAAACGAATTGACAAAACCACTTCGTTGAAGATTGCCACTCTCAACATTCGAGGCTCCGGCGGCGCAGAAGGAACGTTTACCGGACTTGTAGATTACTTGTCTACATGGAAGGTAGATGTATGCGTCCTCACCGAGACACGGAATGTCGACCTAGACATCCGTATCACAGCACAAGACAAAAGCAAGTGGAGGTTACAGACCAAAGCAGACCCAACGCTCACTGCTGATGCACGCGGTGTTGGATTACTGTGCCGTGACTCCTTGACTATCGCTGACAAGAAGACATGGTCCAAGTGGAAGATTGAGGAGCTATGCTTCCTATCCCGAAGACTTCTCTATTTCGACGTTTCCAACCCAGATCAGTCCTTCCGCATCGTTGGTGCGTATGGGCCGACTCTTGGTGGGGATCTCGGGATGGAGGATGTCGACGGTTTCTTTCAGCTGCTTGCAGAAAACGTTCCACAGGACAAGAAGGTGCTGGTTCTCGGAGATCTCAACGCCCATATTCGCTTGACAGAACCAACTCCGGAGCGACCTACTCGAGTGACACGAACGAGTCAATCAGGTAGGAGACTCCTTACGCTAATGGAAGCTCAGGAACTCACAAATACGACAACAATGTTCAGACACAGAAAGGGAAAATCACGGTTCACTTGGTTCGGCCCAGGCCATCGAGGACAACAACGTGCTACGCTTGACTACATCCTTTGCAACAATAGGGTGGCAAGGTATCATCTACTTCACAGACAAAGCATTCCAAACGGGATTTCTGACCACCGGTGTCTCACCATCACCTTGATCGGACCACAGCAGAAGCACTGCTGCCGAAACAATTACCGTCGACATGTACGCAGAGAACGGGGTCGTAACCGCACGAACGTCGATCCGCGGAAACGCCCCAACTTCACCCCAGCGTCACCCTCTACATCTGAAGAGGAATGGCAGAAGCTGAAAGAATATTACATTCAGCGTCAAGGAAAGAGAGGAGGATACTACCTGACGCCGTACATTACGGCGGCAACACACGACCTTATTCAAGACCGAATCGCCAAGATGAAGATCAAGAGATCAACGCCAAACGAACACACCATCAAAGCGTTTCAAGTGGCGCGCGCAAAGGCTAAAAAAGCTCTGGCTCACGACAAGAAAGAATGGATTGCACAGACGGCCAAGAAGGCAAACGACCTATTTATGAAAGGTGACATTCATGGCGCCTTTCAAACACTACGTCCGCTTTACAAGGCCAAAGTCAAACCATCGTCGATTCCATCATTTCAACGACTGCAGAACGAAGTGCAAACCTTGCTCCAACTTCCTCACCCATCGCGGGAGATGGAAGCCCGTGAACCTCGATTCGATCGTACCCGCTATCAAAACCCACCTACGGACTCAACGGGTCTGCACGCTGTCTATTACACAGACGGCTCAGCAGTACTCGACGGTACCAAGTGGACCGGTGGGTACGGTGTCTGCCACGTGCTGGAAGAAGGTTCTCGATGGGACCTTGAAAGTACTGGCACACTCGATGGCACCAAGTTTATTGGCTTTCGTGGTCAAG
Organism: Bdellovibrionales bacterium; assembly: GCA_018266295.1. Lineage (NCBI taxonomy): Bacteria > Pseudomonadati > Bdellovibrionota > Bdellovibrionia > Bdellovibrionales > Bdellovibrionales bacterium. The sequence continues at coordinate 4,023 of JAFEAQ010000007.1, forward strand.
TCCCAGACGAAGCCACCTCTGACCGAGCTGAACTTTACGCAGCAGCAATCGCGCTGCTGGACGCAGTCCAGAAAGAGGTACGAGTCGTTGACGTCTACACGGACTCAGCCTACCTCATCACCATGACCAACCACTTCGAAGCAATATTGGCCAGCGGAGGAGACTCCGTCGTCAATGGCGATTTGCTGTGGTACATTGCCAAGGTCTGTACGCTTACCGGGAAACTGGTCACCTTTCACAAGGTACGTGCACACTCCGGCAACGCCTTCAACGAGCAAGCAGACAAGCTGGCTTCTGAAGGAAGAGTCAGGGGCGACGAGATGGACGGGCGTCGAATGGAAGCGATCTTTGCGGAGCACAGGGATCAAGTCAGGATCTCTGTGAGAGACGAAGCCCCGACAGCGGAAGAAATCGCCGCTGCAGCGATGAAGTTATCGAATCTGAAAGCACCAGGAATGGACAAGATTACGGCTGAGACGATCAAAATCGGCGCGAAGCTTTTCATCGCGCAAAAACTGGACATGGATGAACAGGAGACGAAGGACTACGAAATCTTTCTTCAACTCGTTTCACTCATTGTACGGTGCTGGTCAGACAGTCGTGTCCCGTCGGAGTGGACGCGAACACCAATCACGCTCATTCCAAAACCAGGACAACAAGGGAAGTACAGAGGCATTGCAGTACTGTCGTGCCTATGGAAACTCATCTCACGTATCATCGCTGTTAGACTACGAGCTATCCCACTCCTTCACCTACAACACGGGTTCAGGAGCCGCACGGGTGTGCTTGAAGCAATTGCAACGCATAAACTGTACATCCAGGCCGCGCGATTACGTAACGAGCAGCTTTTCGCTGCGTACATCGATATCTCGCGTGCATACGATTCACTGGACCGACCGAAGCTCTTACAGCTCATCCGGTCCCTTGGAGTAGGGGAGAACATCATCGGTCTTCTACAACACTCGTTCGATGCTGAACAGGCAACGGTACGCCTCGCAGGGGCGTTCTCACGGGTGTTCAAGACGGACCGTGGTGTGAAGCAGGGCGACGTGATTAGTCCCCTCTTGTTCAACATTGTGATGGACGCTATCCTACGCGGTTTCCTGCAGGAATCTGAAGAACTCATTCATTCGCTAACGATCGGTGATCAACAAACAAAACTACTTCCACTGTTCTACGCGGATGACGGAGTATTCTTTGCCAAAGACAGAGTGACCTTGGAGCGACAGATCAACCTGTTCGCGAAATTCTGTGCATTCTACGAATTAGAGATCAACATCAACAAGACGAATGTGTGTGCATTTGACTACCCGGTTCACAGTGTCAACATTTCAGCAGAAGCCAACATCAGGCGCTACCACGCCAGCAGGTTCCACCAAGCCCCCCTGGATGAAATGACATGCGCGTTCTGCAACCATACGATTGTGGTTGCACAACTACCAGACCACTGGGAGACACCAGCATGTAAAGAATTCCAGGTTCCATTCGCGAACCGTACGCATTGGTCGGAGCGAGCTCTCATTGAAGGAAACACTTTGGTGTACTGCCAGGACAACCCTGAAGGACCCCAAGTCACTCACTTCCGAGCTGCGCAACGTATGCAAGATGGGCTGATGGCGGCCCTCGCCCCACGCGATGAACTAGGCCGGGCACTGGTCCACATTGATACCGATCAGAAAATTCCATGCCCTTTTGGGTGCGCAACGACCGGGAACCGTCAACAACTGTGCGGTCACGCTATCTCCGTCCACTCAGATCAAATTTTATTCGTTCCGGTGCTAAAATTCCTACCGAATATGGCACCAAGGCGATGCGACATTTGCGGATGGACCACGGAAAACGAGACCCTACACCGTCGTCACCAACAAGCAGCTTCGTGTGCAAGAAGAGAAGACCAACGACAAAAAGCATTAGAACTTGAAGCGAGAGCCGAAAGCAGAGGTGAGGTTCGACTCAACGGCCACGTCCTCGAGTACGTGAAAGACTTCAAGTACCTTGGTCGTATATTTACGGACAAGGATTCAGACATGGCAACATTCTTCCGCTCTCTCCAAAGCGCACGATTCCGATGGCACCAGCTTGGTGCTTTCCTACGCCAAAATACGCTATCAAACAGGTGCAAGAGACATCTCATCTCAGTGATCATACACTCAGCTCTGCTATTCGGAAGTGAATCGTGGGTGCACGATGCCCGCAAAATTGCCCTACTACGCAGCTTTCAACAACGCATTCTTCGCTCCACCTTCCAAGTCAAAGGAAAATTCACCAACTCAAACCCACCTGAGTATCGGTACCCGTCTCGGCGACACGTCCTGACAACAGCTCACATGACCGATATCAGCTCAATATTTCGCAAACGCCGTTTGGCATTTTTTATTAGAGTTTTGGGGCGCGATCCGTCGTATCTGTATTTGAAGAAGATTGTTACCTCGTTTGAGATTCCTGGCGCCGAAACCAGGCAACGCTGCGACGGTCGTCGCGCGTGGTGGACGGCGCAGCTCCGCATGGATCGGATGGGAGCAGGAGTCCCTGAACGACTGGTCTGCGTCTCCCATTGGGAAACAATCGTCAAGAATGCAGATGACGCGATATTCTAGATTTTTTGTTTCTTAATGGCCCGTTGGGTGCAACAACTTGAAGGTTCTACCTTCTTGGTAAAGCACCCGTAACCGGAAAAAAAAAAAAAAAACAGCAGGTTCTCACAGTTCGTCTGAACCGCTCAGAATGACAGCCAACCTCTCTCGTTTGGGTTCAAAATGAAAAAAAAAAATTGTCTTCAATGCTACTCCTGTGCGTGTCACTTCGCAGTGGATCCGCTCCCATATCAAAAAAATCATTGAAGAAAC
>JAFEAQ010000009.1 GCA_018266295.1 Bdellovibrionales bacterium
AGGGAAACGGCTGATCCCTGTTTCCCTGATCCCGCCGATGAACGATTGAGGCCTGCTGGTGCGGTTAGTCGCATGGCCCCGGGGGCGAGACCCGATCAAGGCCGATTAGAGAGAGGCAGTCTGTCAGATCCGTCGCGTGTGTGCAGGCGTCAGGAAACAAGAGCAGGTAGGCAGGAAAAGAAAACCGGCTTGGCGGCCGGTCATTGGAAAATGGTGCTTGACCGGGAAGTCCTTAGAGTCATGTTAAGCAACGCCCAGTTCTGCGAGGTCAAGTTGAATTGGGACATGGTAGTTGGCGGTGATGAGGCTGGCCCGAAACGATTTGCGGGGATGGATCGTGAGAAGATTGTTCGTAATGGAAATCCGGTCGACCAGGCTGGATGCTTCGTCATAAAACCTCACCTCCGCGACCTTCGTCTCTTTCGTCAGTTGCTTTTGACGGTTCGTGACGCGAACGAATATCTCAGTGTGGCGAGGGTGAACCGCAACGTTTTGCTCCACATGGATCAAGAGTTTCTGTGTCTCTTTGTACTTGATTTGCACGCGCAGGGCCTCGCCTTCTGACTTAATCATTTGGCTTAGCGAGTCGAGTGCAGCGGTAGCGTCCGGCACGAGCAGGTGGAGGGCTTTGAACGTCAGGTCTGTAACTGCCTCAAGCCTTCTTTCGTCGGTAAGGGTGTTGAAATCGTACGACAAACCGCAAACGACGAAGCGATGCCAAGGTTCCCGAGTGTATTCAGACAACTCAATTGTCGTAGCAGGCAACGACGGTGTAACGCACACATACAAATGGTCGGCTCGCCCTATGGATATACCCAGCTCCTCACACTTCATTCCGATACGTTGGCCTAGCGCCACTGCCCCTTTCGGAAAGGAGTACAACTCTGACGTATATCCGGGCATGGACTCCCCAGGGCGTGGAGGTTCATCGCTTTCAAAGTACCGTACATCACGCAATGGCTTTGGTTTAGAAGATGCAAACATGAGCTGCCTTATGTAGAGCTAACCAGCGCTGCGTGGCTATGTCGAGTAGGTGCGATAGCCTGCTGCTGACAGGCGGTTTCTTTCGATGGAGGAGATCGGGCGTCTTAGCGTTCAGAGAACCACTCCATGAACTCCGCCGCCACGTCGGGTGAAAGCTCCAAGACAGCCTCGGCGATCAGTGGTTGCCCTTTCGCTGCGGCAACCGCCGAAAGAGCGCAACGGAGGAAACCCTCATCCCACTTGCGCGAGGAAGCTGCCGCCATTAGCACGGGCAAGCGAGACAAAGCGTCGAAATAGGCGGCAGCAATATCTTCGGGAACCGGAACGTTGTTCTTTGCGCGGCAAATCTCAACCCAGGCCGGAAATTGAAAATAGGAAAAGTCGGCACTCAATGGCGCAGACGCGAGTGCCTCAATGACGTGTGGCACCGCTGCGAACGAAGCAGAGTACACATTGCCTTGGTGTGCCAGGGCACTCCAGATGGAAAACCATGGCTCTTTGTCATCCTCAGACGAGGGGATGTCAGTGAGTTGTTTCAACAAAGCCGGGACGTCCGTGGCGACGCCGTAGGCATGCTGTAGTTCAGACCAACGTGGATCATCAAGCTTAAGCAAAGCACGCCCCCTTTAAGACGCTCAGCACGGAGCTAAGCGGCACTGAATGGCCACGTCGCGCAGCGTCCGGCGACCGAAGCGCGCGAGGTCACGCCGCGGCATGAATACCAATCATGCGTTTGACACGCCACAACATGATGCGAAGGGTGCCGAGATGGGCCACGACATGGTTTTCAAAGCAAGTTGCGCAAAGAGCAATATATGGATCGTACCTAGTGACGAAGCAGACCGTCATTGCGGGTATGCGGGTGTTGCATACGTCGCACGTGGTGTGGTCCCAGGCGCGCGGCGCAATGTGAAAGAGAGACGTGTCAAAGGCCCCTCCGTCATGCTGCACCAACAATCGAATACTGCCATCCTTTTGCGGATACCACCGCTGTTCTGGACTTGAAGGAATGCGCTCTCTTGGAAATTCGACACCTTTAGGCACGATGGCCACGAGCGCGTCCCGAGTCGGGATGCGACTTGGCATCCAGGCCGGGGAAGGTAACACATTGAGTTCTTCATCGGTCATGAGGGGCTGAACTACCTAATGTGGTCCAGTTGACTGGATTGTCGTGTGCAAGCATGTGTCAGTCACACTGACCCGCTCTACCATGGCCACCAACCTTTTCCAGTCTTGCCATAGTTGTCCGCTGCTGTTTCAAACGGATTCTTTGAAGTAAACGCCCCGCCTGATAAGAGATAGGCAGGCAAGAAGAAGGGGCCTGGCGCTTGATATTGATACGTATGCCCAGATTCGTGGCGCCCCAGATTGACCCAATCCGTGTATGGTGGTCCGGTCGGTCCAGCGGCATGGCTCATCGCGGCAATGTGCGGTTGAAGTGCCTGCAGAACAAGACCTGGAAGCCAACCAACGACGCGATGGTGAGCGTCCAGGCGAGTGAGCGAGTCAGCGACGTATCTCCAAGGAGCCAGTGAAGCAGGTTGAGCAAGATAGCGACGACCCAAATCCCGACGGACACTGCCGTGGCGCACAAGGAGAAGAACAGGACTCGAAGTTTTCGCATAGCCATGATTTAGCCTCAGAGGTTGATAACTTGCCGCCCCAAGGCAGTGCTTGACGGGGAAGTCCTTAGAAAATGTTATGCACCAATGGCAATTGCGTGTTCGATGAGCGGCCCATAGTAGCCCTCAAGTAGTTCAGTGACAGATGGAAGCGCATAGTAGGCTTTGTCTTCGGCAACAAAAGAGCGCTCGGACGCAAGGGTGGAGTATTCCTCCAACGATGCGACACGAGAGAGAGGCTCATGTTGAACCTGGCGCCAACACTCAG